>DASTAU010000109.1:0-3193 GCA_035712425.1 Sphingomicrobium sp. | reverse complement strand
AGGCATTTCTTGAGCACGCCGAGCGCTTTGGGCGGGGCGATGATCGCGAGCGAATCGAAGTCGCCGCTGAGCGCGCGCCTCTTCAGTTCATCGGCCGCCTCCTTGATCCAGCGATCCTCCTCCTGCTGCTGGAAGTCCGGCTCCTCGTAGGTCGAGCGGCCCGAACCGAAGCTCTGCTGCACGGTGCCGGGAGCGTCGGTCTTGATCTCGCGATCCTTCCGGTCCTCCCGCGCGTCATGCGCTTCGGTGCGGAGGTCGATTTGATCTTCATCCCCGTGATTGCGGAAGAACAGCATCTTGCGGCCGTCGGCGACGAGAACCAGCGCATCGTGGGGAAGGGGCATGGGGTCGATTCCTCCTCTTTTGGGTTGAAAGGAGAACGCGGCCCTATCCTAGCAGGTTTCAGCGGCTTGTCGCAGAAATCATCCTCCCCGCGATTTCGTGGGGAGGGGGGCCGCCGAAGGCGGTGGGTCTTTGGCGCCTAGAAGAAGGCCCCTCCGTCAGCGCTTCGCGCTGCCACCTCCCCTGCAAATGCAGGGGAGGATGTTTATTTCTCCGGTTCAGGGTCGACGGGCTGGTCGAGCTCGCTTTCGCCAACGATGGCGTCGGGCACGGGTTCGAGCTCGTCGCCCGCCTCCAGCTCGATCTCTTCTTCCTCGCTCTCCTCGATCTTGGCGACGCTGACGACATGCTCCCCGTCGGCGACGCGGAAGATGGTGACACCCTGCGTGTTGCGGCCCATCACGCGGATGTCGCCCACCGTGGTCCGGATCATCTTGCCCTGGTTCGTTACGAGCATCAGCGCTTCGCCCTGATGCGCGGGGAAAGACGCCACGACCCGCCCATTGCGCTCAGACGTGTCAATGTTGGTGATGCCCTGGCCACCGCGGTTGGTGCGGCGATATTCATAGGCCGAGGAGCGCTTTCCGTAGCCGTTCTCGGTGACGGTCAAGATGAACTGCTCCAGCTCGGAAAGCTCTGCCACCCGATCGGCCGGAAGCGTGCACTCGACCTCCTCGCGCTCGCGCCATGGCGGGCATTTCAGATATGCCTCGCGCTCTTCCAGACTGCGCATCGCTCCGCGGCGCAGGATCGACATCGAGATGACTTCGTCGCCCTGCAGCAGGCGTACGCCGCGCACGCCGGTCGAAGTCCGTGAACGGAACTCGCGGACATCCGTCGCCATGAAGCGGATCGCCTTGCCATTACGGGTGGCAAGGAGGACGTCGTCGCCTTCCGTAAGAAGCTCGACTCCGATCAGGCGGTCGGTGACGTCGCCCTGCTCCTCGCTGTCGTCGTCGCTTTCCACGTCCTCCGTGGTGCCCGCTCCGAAGCGCATCGCGATCTTTCCGTTGGACGGGATGTTGGTGAAGGCGGCCATGCTGTTGCGGCGCACCGTGCCGTGCGCGGTGGCGAACATGATGTGGAGGCCGCCCCATTCATTCTCGTCCTCGGGCAGCGGAAGCACCGTCGAGATTGTCTCGCCTTCGGAGAGCGGAAGGAGGTTGATCATCGGCCGGCCCTTGGTGTTCGGCCCGCCCTCGGGGAGGCGCCACACCTTCATCCGGTAAACCCGCCCGAGATTCGAGAAGAACAGGACCGGGTTGTGGGTCGAGGTGACGAACAGGTTGGTGACCGCGTCCTCTTCCTTGGTCTGCATTCCGGCGCGGCCCTTGCCGCCGCGCTTCTGCTCGCGGAAGATCGAGAGCGGCGTGCGCTTGATGTAGCCGGTCATGGTCACGGTCACGACCATGTCCTCGCGCTCGATCAGGTCTTCGTCCTCGATGCCGTCGGCCGCGGCGGCGAGCTCGCTCATTCGAGGGGTAGCGAATTCGGCTTCGACCTCGTCGAATTCCTCGCGCATGACCTCATATAGACGAACGCGATTGGCGAGGATTTCGAGCAACTCGCCGATGGACTCGGCGAGGCCTTTCAGCTCGTTGCCGATCTCGTCCCGGCCGAGCGCGGTGAGGCGGTGGAGGCGCAGCTCGAGGATCGCTTTCACCTGCGCATCGGACAGCTGGTAGGTGTCGGACTTGCCTTGCGGTTCGACCGCTTCGACCAGCGCGATATAGGGCCGGATCTCGGCGCCGGGCCATTTGCGGGCGAGCAGCTTCTCGCGCGCTTCGGCGGGCGTTTTCGATCCGCGGATCAGCTTCACCACTTCGTCGAGGTTGGTGACTGCAACGACGAGCCCGAGCAGGATGTGGGCGCGCTCGCGGGCCTTGAACAATTCGAACTTCGTGCGGCGGGTGATCACCTCTTCGCGGAAGCGGATAAACGCTTCGATGAAGTCGCGAAGCGTCAGCGTTTCGGGACGGCCGCTGCGGATCGCGAGCATGTTCGCCGGGAAGCTCGATTGCGCAGGTGTGTGCCGCCACAGCTGGTTGAGCACGACCTCGGGCGTGGCGTCGCGCTTGAGGTCGATGACGATCCGGACGCCCTCGCGGTTGGATTCATCGCGGATGTCGGACACGCCCTCGATGCGCTTGTCCTTGGCCGCCTCGGCGATCTTCTCGACCAGGCCGGACTTGCCGACCTGATAGGGGATTTCGGTCAGCACGATCGAGCGGCGGTCGCCACGCCCTTCCTCGACATGGTGACGCGAGCGCATCATGATCGAGCCGCGGCCCGTGGAGTAGGCGCTGCGGATGCCGGATAGTCCGAGGATCAGGCCGCCCGTGGGAAAGTCGGGGCCTTTGACATGCTCCATCAAACCTTCGGAGCTGATTGCAGGGTCGTCCATGAAGGCGCGGCACGCCGCGAGCACTTCACCGAGATTGTGCGGCGGGATGTTGGTCGCCATGCCGACCGCGATCCCGCCGGCGCCGTTGACGAGGAGGTTGGGGAAGCGGGCGGGGAGGACCTGGGGCTCGCGCTCGGACGCGTCGTAATTGGGCTGGAAATTGACGGTGTCCTTGTCAATGTCGCCGAGGAGGAAATTGGCGACCTTGCCAAGGCGCGCTTCGGTGTACCGCATGGCCGCCGGCGGATCCGGGTCCATCGAGCCGAAGTTACCCTGACCATCGATCAGCGGGACTCGCATCGACCAGCTCTGCGTCATTCGCGCAAGGGCGTCGTAAATCGCCTGGTCGCCGTGCGGGTGATACTTACCCATGACGTCACCGACGATGCGGCTCGACTTGCGATAAGGCCGGCCGGCGACATAGCCCGCCTCCTGGCAGGCGTGGAG
>DASTAU010000108.1:0-16503 GCA_035712425.1 Sphingomicrobium sp. | reverse complement strand
AACAGCCCCGAGGCGGGATCGAAGCGAAGGGCGCCGCGCGGAAGCTTGATACGCTGAGCAAGCGGAAGGTCCACGAACGTTCCACCGAGCACAAGGTCGGCTTTCCCGGCCGCGAAGGCGCTAACCGCGTTCGTTGCCGCGGCGCCGCCTAGCAGAAGCTCCTCGCGAGTGGTCGTCTCGTCGTCGGGAGATACGATCTCACGAGTTAGCCTGAGTTCGCCATTCGCCGCCGGCGTTGCCGCATAGGGTCCGGTCCCCTGGCCGTCGCGAAGGATCGCCATTTGCGGCTGGGCGAGCAGCGACAGCATGTTCGGACGCGGCGCGGTCAGGCTGATCTCGATCACCCGGTCGGTCATCGCCACGATGTCCTCGACGCCGCCGAACGCGTCCTTGAGGCTGTTTCGGCTTCGAGCGGCAATCTGGCGCTTGAGCAGCCGCGCCACTTGTTCCGCGGTGATTTTGCGCCCGTCCGGCCAGTTCGCCGAGGCGATGCGGAAGATGTAGCCCAAGCCGTCGTCGCTGACGGTCCAGCGCTCCGCCAGTCCGCTAACGATGTTGCCTGAAGCGTCGAAGCTGACGAGACCTTGTGCCACGTTGCCGAGCAGCACTTCATCGGGAGGCGTCAGCCCTCCGTTCGCAGGATCGCGAAGGCCTGGCTTGCCGCCGATGACGAGGACGTGCAGCGCGCCTTCCGGCTCGTTCCTGCACCCGGCCGGAGCGAATGCCAGCGCGGTAAGCGCGGCCAATGCGGCGAAGCGACGCATGGCTCGGCTTTAGCCGCAAGCGGCGGTTCAGCAAGCGTCTGGATATATGAGCCAAAGTGTTTTACTAGACTAAGGCAGTTGGGCGAGGCCTTGGACCAGGTGAAGTTGGCGGAACGTGACGGAATCTGGAGCCGCGGCGGTCAGCCCGTCGAAGAGCTGCCGGATCCGTTCGCCGAATTCGCGCTTCCCGACGTGGAAGCGCCGCTCACCGAGCAGCCGCGGCGGCGTCGCTGGCCGATCTACCTCTATTCGATCTCCGCGCTGATCCTGATCACGTTGATCTGGCTGGTCATCACCGCGCCCTTGTCGCGCGCGCTGGAGCCGCTGCAGGACCCGGCGCTGCTGCTGGTTTCCGACGATGGTCATGCGATCGCCCGGCACGGCGCCGTCAAGGAGGCGCCGGTTGACGTCACGAAGCTCAACCCGCTCACTCCGGCCGCCTTCGTCGCGATCGAGGATCGCCGCTTCTACTCTCACTGGGGCATCGATCCGCGCGGCATCGCGAGGGCTATGGTCGCCGACATGCGTGGCGGCGGCGTGCGGCAGGGCGGGAGCACCATCACGCAGCAGCTTGCAAAGACCAATTTCCTCTCCGGCGACCGGACTTTGAAGCGCAAGGTGCAGGAAGTGATCATCGCCTTCTGGCTCGAGGCCTGGCTGACCAAGCAGGAAATTCTCTCGCGTTATCTGTCGAGCGTCTATTTCGGTGACGGCGTGTATGGGCTCAGGGCGGCAGCGCATCACTATTTCAACCGCGATCCGGAGAATTTGAACCTGGCGCAGTCGGCGATGCTCGCGGGGATGGTCCAGGCGCCATCGCGGCTCGCGCCGACTCACAATCTCGCCGGCGCTCAGCAACGCAGCGAGCTGGTGCTGAAAGCGATGGCCGACACTGGAGCGATCAGCCGCTCGCGCGCGCAATCGACGAGACCGGCGCGTCCTGCGGTCCGCGCATCGCGGGTGCCCACGGGCTCCTATTTCGCCGACTGGGTCACGCCTTATGCGCAGCAAACCCAGGACCCGGATTTCGGTGAGGTCAGGGTTTCGACCACGCTCGACTGGACGCTTCAGCGGATCGCCGAGCGAGCAGTGCGTGGCGCGCCAGCGGGTGCGCAGGCGGCGCTGGTCGCGATGCGGCCGGACGGCAGGGTCGTGGCGATGGTCGGTGGCGAAAGCTACGCGCAGTCGCCGTTCAACCGCGTAACCCAGGCACGCCGCCAGCCCGGCTCGGCATTCAAGCTGTTCGTCTATCTCGCGGCGATGAGAGCCGGATGGACCCCCGACAGCCTGATCGAGGACAAGCCCATCACCATCGATGGCTGGACGCCCGAAAATCACGACGGCGTGTATCGCGGCAAGATCACGCTTCGCGAGGCGTTCGCGCGATCGAGCAACGCGGCGACGGTGAGGCTCGCGGAGCAAGTCGGGCGCAACAATGTCATGCGTGCGGCCCGCGACCTCGGGATCACAACGCCGCTTCCGGACAAGCCGAGCATTGCGCTCGGGACCGCCGGAGTCAGCCTTTTGGAACTGACCTCGGCCTATGCCGCCGTCGCAAGCGGAAATGCGCCCGTGATCGCGCGCGGATTGCCCGAGGCTCCGCAGCCGGAAGGGCTGTCGGCGATCTTCCGTTCGCACCAGGTCCTGGATCCCCGGCGCGACCGGACCCCGATGCTCGACCTTCTCTATGCCGCGGCGAACGAAGGCACTGGGCGCCGAGCGGCGCTCGCCGTTCCGACGTTCGGCAAGACCGGTACAACGCAGGAGAACCGCGACGCCTTGTTCGTTGGATTTGCGGGCAATCTCGTCGTCGGCGTGTGGGTCGGCCGGGACGACAACAAGTCGCTCGGACGGGTTAGCGGCGGAACGGTGCCCGCGCAGATCTGGCGAAGCTTCATGACGTCGGCCTTGTCGGTCGACCGCGAACGCGGGCCGGAGTTGCCGGCGGCGTTCGCAGCTCCGCAACCGCACCGTCAGCTGAAGAGCCCGCTTCCGCCCGAGTGGAGCAATTCGACCAGGCCGCTGCGAGAAATCGCGCGACGCCTGGAGGATATTTTCGGCGATCACCACGACCGCTGATCTTCAATTCAACGCGAATGAATAACGGTTCATCGCTAACAGCAGTATGCGTCGCGCAGTAGCATATTGGTTTACAACGCTTTTTCTACGTCGCTTGAGTTGCCCTTAAGCGGAGTCGATGCCACGCTTGGCAAATGGGGTGGAAGCTGGGCATCGTGATCGCAATTCTTGTTGCTGGTGAAGCGCCAGCGGCTGCGGTCGCGCCCCTTTATGATGCGGTCGCGCTCAACATCGGCGTGAATTGCCAATGGCAGCAGCGCTGCATGGGACAGCAACGGCGCGCTTTGAAGGACGCGCAAAAGTTCATCGCGAAATCCAACCCGCCGCTGTGGCGGATTCATCTTTGCAACCGCAACGCTGCGCGAAGCTCCGAACGGATAGATTGGGTCGGATTCAACAGTTGCATCCGCAACGGCGCCCTTCGGCCATCGCCGCCGCCGCGGCGGCAGAAGAAAAAGCGGCACTAAGACCGTACCGGCTCGCAAGTGTCGAATTTCGCGCTGACCGAAATTATTTCCCCTTTTCCAGGAGGGGAAAGTTCGCCTACAGGCGCGTCGGACGTGGGGCCGTAGCTCAGCTGGGAGAGCGTCGCAATGGCATTGCGAAGGTCAGGGGTTCGATCCCCCTCGGCTCCACCACTCCTCCTTCCAAGGGATTAGTCGGACCCCGGCCAGCATCATTGTCGGCTGCCGCGCCAAGGCCGGGCTTCGGTTCGCTATCGTAGTTCCTCGATACAGATTAGGTCCGAAATAGCGGCTATTCTGGTGGGATGGCTCGCGGTCCGATTCGAGGGGGAACGTCTGCAATGACTTGTTCCCCCGTTTACCTGATCGATGACGACGAGGCGGCTCTGGAGTCGACCGAATTCCTGCTCACCGCGCTCGGAATTCAGGCCCGGTCATTCTCGGACCCTTACGCATTTCTGCATGTGGTGAACTCGCTGACTCCCGGCTGCATCCTGACGGATCTAAGAATGCCGACGATGAGCGGGCTCGAGCTTCACACGTCGCTCGTAGGAAGGGGCATCGATTGGCCAGTCATATTGATGAGCGGCCATTCGGCGATCGAAACGAACATGGGCGCGCTTGACCAGGGCATTTTCGGAATGCTCGAGAAGCCCTTCACTCGCGAGGCGCTCGTCGACCTTCTGGATCGTGCCTGTGCAGTCATTCCCGCAGAGCCAGCCGATAGCGAGCGGAGTCCGCCGGCCTAGTCCGCCATTGGCAGCAGGATGTAGAAGGACGCTCCCCCTTCGGGATTGTTCTGGGCGCTGATCGCGCCGCCGTGCGCCTCGACGATGGTTCGGCAGATGGAAAGACCGATTCCGAGGCCTTTGGCCGATTGCCGTGCCGCGGTGAACAAGGTGGAGAGGTGCTCCCGCGGGATTCCCGGTCCGTTGTCGCTGATCTGCACCAGGCTGCCCCGCTCGGTCGCCCTCGCCGTCAGCCTGATCTCGGCCCCGTCCCCGAGGTCGCGCGTTGCCTCGCATCCGTTGCGGACGATGTTGAGGACGACTTGTTCGATCTGAACGGTGTTCACCTCGACCGTGTCCGATTCCGGGCTGACATCGACCTTGAAGCGAACGTGGCCGCCGGCATCGGTCGCTCCAATCAATTCTATGACCCGGCCGAACATGCGCATTAGCGACGAGCGTTTCCGGTCAGTCGGGACATTGCGCACCAGGCCACGAGCGCTGCGAATGATCGAACCGGCCCGCTGGATCTGCGATTCCGCCTGGCCGAGCCCCTTGGCCAAAGCAGCACCTCGATCGTCGGACAGGCGGGACGCAAGCTGGCCGCATGCCGCGACGTAGTTGGATGCCGCCGTGAGCGGCTGGTTGAGTTCGTGCGCGAGCGTCGCCGCCATCGTACCCATGGCGGCATTCGACTGGGCCTGCATCAGCTCCAGCTCCAGCTTTTCAGCCTTTCGGCGCGCTCCCCGCAAATGAGTGGCGAAGACCAGCATGGCGGCGCTGGTGACGATAAAGACGGCAATGCTGGCGATCTGATCGGCGCTGAATCCCCCGCCGCCAGGGATGATGAACGCCGCGGTCGCGAAGGTCACGCTCAGCGCGGCTGCAAGCAAGCCGGGGCCAACACCGTAAAGTCCGGCGGCGACCACTACGGCGGCAATGAAAGGAAGTAACGGGGACCTTTCCTCGAGCCAGGGGGCTAGCGCCAGCCTGATCGCAAAGGTCAGACAAACCAGCGCGGCAGAAACGACATAGGGCGTAGCGCGCCCGCGCCGAAATGCTTCACCGAAGCTACCGTAGTTTAAATAGCGCATAACCCAGCTGGTCGGCGATTCGGCTGGGAAAACTTATTGCAGGAGGTTGGTCCGGCTGTATAGCCCGACCAAGTCGAATTCTTGTTAAAGCGTAAATGTATCCCGTTGCGTTCGCCCGATAAAAAGACTAGCTTTCACTTTGCTCGGTCCTGTTTGCGCGTAACGTGGCGTGGCAGAGAACCGGGAAGCTGTGACTCAAAATAATCGTGAAGATAAATCGAGCGGCCGCAAAATTGTTGTGGTCGATGACGATGTTGCTGTGCGTGAGTCGACTACGACCTTGCTTGAAAGCGCGGGTCACACTGTCGTTGCGTTTGAGAGCGGTACTGCCTTTGCGGACGCGGGAATTCCGCCCGGAACAGATGTCATCCTGCTGGACATGATGATGCCCGGCCTGAACGGCCTGGAAACAGTTCGCGCGCTGAAAGATTTGTCGGACGAGCTGCCGCCCATCGTCATGCTGACGGGCCATGGCGACATTCCGTTAGCAGTCGAGGCGATGAAGCTCGGCGCGGCCGAGTTCCTGGAAAAGCCGTATCCAATGAAAGACTTGCTCGAGCTCGTCTCCACATTGGAGGGGGCCCCGCCACCGTCCCGGGATGCAGACCCGCAACGGGCCGCGGCTCAGGACAAAGTCGCCCTCCTGACGACCCGCCAGCGCGAAGTCCTGAAGGGGATGGCGATGGGCGAGCCAAGCAAGGTAACCGCGTTTCGGCTCGATCTCAGCGTTCGAACTGTGGAAGCCTATCGAGGCCACGTGTTCGGCCGCCTTGGCGTCCGGGGCATGGCCGAGGCGGTGGCGATCGCCGTGCTTGCAGGGCTGCTCGAATCCTGAACGACGCTGCTTAGTCGTTCATTTGCTTCAAAGCGTCGCGCTGGAACTGGCGAATGATGGCGCCGGCGCGCAGAATCTGCGTTTCGGCCATTTCGAGCTTCGCGATGAGGGGCTCGTTCGAAAGGGATTCCGAACGAAGCAGCATCCGCGCCGCGCCGATGTAATTGCAGGCGGCTGTCAGCGGCTGCTGTAAGGCATCGGTGAGCTCGATCGCGCCGAGAACGCCGGTTTCGGCCAAATTCGCATCCCCTTGTTCAGCTTGGCTGGGCCGGGCTGAGCCCCGACTCTTGCGAATAAATCGGACCGGAAACTGGACTTCCGGTCCGCAAAAGTCATGAGAGCAATTCTACTATAGCTGCCTACGCATGTGCGTGGTGAACCCCCCGAAATACCGAGGAATTACGTAGTAGTATCGCTATCTATTGGTCGGCCCGTCTGTCGCGGCATGATTTGCGGCGACACAAAAAGGGCACGGACATGACGAATTCGCAAGAAGAGCTGAATGGCGGGTCAAGCGTTACGCCGACCATCGGCGAATTGCGTTCGATGGTCGAGGGCGCCGCGTCGCACCTCAGGATCGTAAGCGCGACGGGCCGGGAGGCGACACAACACGCAATCCCCGACGCTTTCGATTTCCGGCTCGGCGTGCGCAGTGCGCGCAGTCTCCGCAAGCTCCGCAGGACCCTTTTCGGCAACGAGATATACTCGGGACCCGCCTGGGAAATTCTGCTGCACCTGTTCGAGTCCTATGTTCTCGAGCGTCGCGACACGGTCGGGAACGTGACCGATGGGACTGAGCTGCCGGGCGCGACCTCGCTCCGCTGGATGGCGCGCCTCGAGCAGGAAAAACTCATCCGTCTGCGCGACGACCATCTCGACCGACGCCGACGCTGGGTCGAACTGACAGACGCGGGCGTCGATCTGATGACGAAATACTTCTCCGGCGTGGCGCCGCATCCGATCGCAGCCTGAACCCTCATTTGCTCGGGAACCTGAATTCGAAAGTCACCGACAATGAACAACTATTGGCATGCTCGCTATCTCCAGGCCGTTGCGAAGGTGAACCAGGCCCAAAGCGACCAGGCCCGATCGGCCTATGCCGATCTCGCGGCTCATTACGATGCAATGGCCCGGCTGTGCGAGCGTTCGCCCGTCAACATGCTCCGGCCAGCGGCCTGACAAACAACTAGCAGGTCGTCGCCCGCCAGGGCGGCGCGGGAAGCGCGGCGGGACGGGGGCGGAGGCACGCCGCGCTTCCTATCTAATTGTTTCACTTTGAATTTAACTCTTACGCTCGATTTACGAGGCGCCGCGTACCTGCGCCGCCGAAATGGACGAAACCAAAACCATTCTGGCGCTGGGCGCGCACCCCGACGATCTCGAGCTTGGCTGCGGGGCGACGCTCGCGAAGCTGATCGAGCGCGGAGCGAAGGTCTGCGCAATCATCTTCACCGACGGAAGCAAGGGCGGGCCGGGAGTGGATCGCGGCGAAGAAACGCTGACAGCGCTCCGCTCGCTCGGCGTCCAGTCGGTTCAGCAGCACAGCTTTCCCGACACGCGGCTTCACGAGCATCTCAACGATCTCATCGCCACCATCGAGCATCACGTTCGCGAGATTTCGCCGTCGCGCGTCTACACGATGTTTCACGGCGACCGGCACCAGGATCACCGGACGATTTACGAGGCGTCGATCGTGGCGTGCCGGCGGGTGCCGCAAATTCTGGCCTATGAAACACCCAGTTCCTATCCGAATTTCGTTCCGACGGTGTTCGAGCCGATCGACGATTTCATCGAGCGCAAAGTCGCAGCCTTGAAGCTCCACCGGAGCCAGGGTGAGCGGCTCTACATGCACGAGGAGAAAATCCGCAGTGCGGCGCACTTCCGCGGAGTCCAGGTCGACCTGGGCCAGACGGAAGGATTCATCCCCTACAAACTCGTTCTGTGAGACGCAGCCATGAAGACAATCTTTTTCTTCGTCATGGCGGCAAGCGCATTGCTGTTCTTTTTGATCCGCCTGCGCCGCCGTCCGTCGACCAACCTGATGTCGGTCGAAGTAATCGTTCCGGCGTTCAACGAGGAGCCGGTGATCGAGCAGTCGCTCATCAACCTGCTCCGCAATCGTTACGTGAAGCGGGTCATTTGCGTGAACGACGGCTCGACCGATCGGACAGCGGAGATCGTCACCGCCCTGACCAGGCGAACTCCGCGGCTCTTGCTGGTCAACCAGTCGAACAGCGGGAAGGGCGCGGCGATCATGAATGGGCTTCGCCATGTCGAGGCCCCTCAGGTCTTCCTGACCGACGCGGATACTTACGTTCCTTATGGTGAGCGCGGCCTGCGGCGCGGCAACGGCCTTGGTTATATGCTCGCGGAAATCGAAGCGGGGGCGGACGCGGTCGGCGGCGTTCCTTCGTCGGACCTGCGAGCGGGCGAGCTTCTCGCCTACGTGCGAGCGACGGTGAAGATGCCGATGATCGTCGTGAAGCGCACCTTCCAGCAGATTTTCGGCGGAGCGCCCTTCATCATCTCGGGCTCATGCGGAATGTTCCGGACGGAGGTCCTGCGCGAGGTCGGGATGACCGACCGGACAAATGTCGAGGACCTCGACCTCACGTGGACGCTGGTCGCCCGCGGCTACAAGGTCCGCCAGGTCAACCGCGCCGTCGTTTACCCGCAGGAGTGCAAGACGATCCGCGAGGAATGGCGCCGCTGGCGGCGCTGGATCATGGGCTATGCGGTCTGCATGCGGCTTCACAGCCGGCTCCTGCTCAGCCGCTACGGCCTGTTCAGCATCCTGCCGATGTTCCTGGTGGTCGTGCTCGGCGTCGGAATCTACGGCTACACCTGGACCCGCGCCGTGATGGATGGCGGCCATGCGCTGCCCGCATTGATGTTCCCGGCGCTGTGGCTCCTGGTCGTTTGCTGCCTCGGCGGAATCAGCGCGCTCCACCATCGCAAGTTTCGGCTCATGCCGATGGCGCCGCTCGCACTGCTCTATGTGCTGATCGCTTATGTGGTGTGGGTTGTGCACGGCTTCGCCAGCCTCATCACCGGGCACGAGTTCAACCGCGACAAGCCGACGAGATATTACCGTGTGGTGGCGTGAGCTGGAGGCGCAGGCGCGCGCCGCAACCATGCAGAAGGACGACCGCAAGACGCGCATTGATCCGTCGGCTTCCGTCGCGGAGTCGGCGCGCCTCGATGTCTCGCGCGGCCCGATCACGATCGGCGCCCGGACGCGGATTTGCGAGGGAGCCTTCATCCAAGGGCCGGCGGCGATCGGCGACGATTGCCTGATCGGCAATCTCGCGATGATCCGCGGACCGGTTTGGATCGGCAAGGGTACGCGAATTGGATTTTCCGCCGAAATCAAGAGCGCGATCATCCAGGACCGGGTGACCATCGGTCCGCAATGTTTCGTGGCGGATTCGAAGATCGAGGCGGACGCCTACCTGGGGGCGCAGGTTCGAACCTCGAACCATCGCTTCGACAAGGGCAACGTCAAGGTGCTTCACGACGGAACCTGGATCGACACCGGCGCCGAGAAGCTCGGTTGCCTGATCGGGGCGCGCTCGTCGCTCGGGATCCAGGTGATCGTTCTTCCCGGACGAGTGATCGCTCCGGACAGCGCGTTCGCGCCCCGCATCACCGTCGAAAAGAATTTGCCGACGGGCCGCTACCGGCTCGCCCAGCAGCTCGAAACCTACTGAGGGGACATCCAGTGAAAACGATATTGTTCGCGGCGGCGCTGCTCGCCTTTCCGGCCGCTGCTCAGGCGCAAGTCTCGAAAGCCTCGGTCGAGGCATCCTACACCGATTATTCTAAGGCTTTCGGGAGCCGGCGGGTCGGGACCGCGGACATGCGCGGCAAGGTCGGAAGCGCCGAGCTGGGCTTTAGCGTCTCGACCGGCGAGCGCCGCTTTTCGGACACCAGCTTCCACGGAACGCGAGTCTCCGGAAGCATCACCAACAACTGGACCGATCGCCTGTCGACGCGGACCTCGGTGAGCCTCGCCTCGGACAAGCCGGTCTTCGCGAAGAGCGAGCTCGCCCAGGATCTCAGCTACAAATTGCTCCAGGACGTCGTCCTCACCGTCGGCGGGAAGCGCGCTGCCTATTTCGGCGGGACGCATGTGAATTCGGTTTTCGCCGGAGGGACTTATTATCTCCGCGGGGCTTCAATCGCCTATCGTCTCACTGGTCTCGATACCTCTGGTCTTGGACACAGTTTCTCGCACCAGCTGAGCCTGCGCGTTCCCGACAGCGGCGGACGCGGAGCGACCCAGTTGTGGATCGGACGAGGTACGTCGCTGCAGGACGTCGCCTTTCTTCCGCGGCCTGGCAAAGGCAGTTACACGAGCGTTGCCGTTCGTCGCCTCCAGCCCGTCGCCGACGGGGTCGCGCTAAGCGTCACCGCCGACCGGACGTGGTTCAACACGCCGATCGCCGACTACACGGGAACGACTCTCCGGGTCGGCCTCGAATTTTCGAACCTGGGATTGTTCGCAAACCACGCCAGGCGGCCGCAAAACTAGCTTTCGTCGTCTTCGCCGGCGGTTTCGACGCCGAGATCGTTGTCGCCGGTCTCGAGGTCAACCTCCTCGTCCGCGCTGACCTCCTCGTCCTCGTCGATCGCGAGATCGTCGGCGGCGAGATCGTCATCGGCCTTCTCGGGCTCCTTCGTCGTCTGCACCGCCTCGAAGGCGAGCGGCTGCTTGGACTTCAGAACCGGCTCCGGAATGAAATCGGTGCCGCAATTGATGCAATGCACCGGATCCTCGTGGCCGAGGTCATAGAAGCGGGTCGAGCACTTGGGGCAAGTGCGCTTGGTGCCCCATTCGGGCTTCACCATCGTGAGGTTAACTCCAGTCGAAAAAGGTTGCCGCCGGCGGGGCCTAAGCGTTCGGCGGCGCGCCTTGCCATAGGGATATGCCCCTGTCAAAGCGCACGCCTTGGCAGGGGATATAGGGTTGAGTTCCGACGCGAAAAGGGCGGTGGTGATCGCGGTCGACGGCCCGGCGGCGAGCGGGAAGGGTACTATAGCGAGGGCGCTCGCGAAGCATTTCGGCCTTCCCCACATGGATACCGGCCTTCTCTATCGCGCGGTCGCCCTCAATCTGTGGCGCTGGGGCGGCGATCCCGGGAACGAGTTCGAGGCGCTGCGCGCGTGCAACGAGCTCAACCTCAATCCGGACGATCCCGAGCTGAGGAGCGAGCCGGTGTCGAAGATCGCTTCAATCATTTCGGCTTACCCCTCCGTTCGTAGCGCTCTGCTCAAGCGGCAGCGGGACTTCGCCGAGCAGGATGCCGGAGCGGTACTCGACGGCCGAGACATCGGGACCGTCATTGCGCCCGACGCCGACGTGAAGCTTTTCGTCACCGCCTCGCCCGAAGTGCGCGCGAAGCGTCGGCTAAAGGAATTGGATTTGCGGGGAATGACCGCTCATTTCGACGACGTCCTCGCCGACATTCACGCTCGCGACCAGCGCGATTCGTCCCGCGCCGCGGCGCCACTCCATCCGGCGACCGACGCGATCCTTCTCGACACTAGCCATTTGGACGTTGAGCAATCGATCGCCGAGGCGATCCGCCTGTCGGAGGAGCGCCTAAGCGCACACTAATGTAAGCATAATATTCACTTCTTTGGCCGATAGGTGCCCGGGGCAAGGAAGTGGACCAGAGTGTGAAGCGTGTCAGAAGCAAGGCAGTTCGCATTGCGAGCAGCCATGTCATCACGACCTGCGCAACGGTCGCGGCGATCCTTTTGTTCGTCGCGATCGGCAGCAAGGTCATTCCCATCGCGGTGCATCGCGCGCCGCCGCTCGGCTCGAGCACGCTTCAGGTCGCCTTCCTTCTCAACATCGCGATCATTCTGTTCGGCTGGCGGCGCTCAAAAGATCTGAAGGACGCGCTCGACGCTTATGAGGCGGCGGAGCGGCTTGCCCAGCGCAACGCCAACACCGACCCGGCCACCGGTCTCGCCAACCGCCGCGAGCTGGTTCACGCACTCGAGGAAATGATCGAGGCGAAGACCGCGGGCGTGCTTCTCCTGCTCGACCTCGACCACTTCAAGCGGGTCAACGACCTCCACGGCCATGCCGCGGGTGACCGGCTGCTTTTGACGGTCGCCGAAGCGCTCGAGAAGAACGCCCCCGAAGGCGCCTGCTCGGCGCGCATGGGTGGCGACGAGTTTGCAATGCTTGTTCCCGCAATCGACGATTCGAAAGCGGAGGAGGTCGCCCGGGGAATCCAGCAGTTCCTCGCTGCCCCGGTGTTCGCCGAGGGCGCGCAGCTGCAGGTGTCGGCATCGATCGGAATCGCTCGGCTCGAGTCCGGAATCGACGAAGAGACGGCGCTCCGCCGTAGCGATGTCGCGCTTTATGCCGCGAAGCGCGGCGGCCGGAATGCGTTTGCCTGGTTCGACGAAGAGTTGGAGCTGGAACTGTCGGACCGGCTCAAGCTCGAAGAGGATATCCGGCAGGGCATTCGCAAGGGCGAATTCGTTCCTTATTTCCAGCCGCTCATCGATCTCGCGACACAGGACATCGTCGGCTTCGAGGCGCTTGCCCGCTGGCGTTCGCCCGATGGGTCGATGCTCGACGCCGAGAACTTCATCGAGGCGGCGGAGCGGACCGGGCTTGTCGCCCCGCTGAGCCTCAGCATCATCGAGCAGGCGATGATCGAAGGGCGCAACTGGCCCGCTCATCTCAAGCTGGCGGTCAACATCTCGCCGATCCAGTTCCGCGACGCGACGCTGGCCGAGCAGATCCTGAAGCTGCTCGCGGCGACCGGCTTCCCGGCCAATCGCCTGGAGATCGAGATCACCGAAGGTTCGCTGCTCGAGGACCGCGAGCAGGTGCTGACGATCATCGAGAGCCTGAAGAATGTCGGTGTCCGCATCTCGCTCGACGATTTCGGCACGGGCTACGCCAGCCTGGCGCAGGTCAATCGCCTGCCGCTCGACCGGATCAAGATCGACAAGAGCTTCATCACGACGATCGTGAAAAGCCAGCGCACGGCGGAGATCGTGAACACGATCGCCTCGCTCGGTCACACGCTTGACGTTCCGATCAGCGCCGAGGGCGTGGAGTCGGAGCAGATCCGCGCCGCGCTCGAGCGCTTCGGCTGCTCGGAGGCTCAGGGCTGGCTGTTCGGTCGCGCGGTCTCGGGTGACGCCGTCCGTACCTTCCTTCGCATGAGCGAGGCGGGCATCGGCCCCGAAGAAGGGCAGGCCGGCGCGATCCCGTCGAAGCTCCGCCGAAACAAATAGCCCCGCGCTCAGCTCTGAACCGCGCGCATCCTCGCGACCACTTCGCGAAGGTTCGGCCGCTGCCCCGAGGCGAGCAGGCTCGCGCGGAATAGCCTGCCGAGCAGCACGACCTCGGCAGCGGCGAAGGCCGCAAGGGTAATCCCGCTTCCAATCACTTCCCAGGTCGGAATCCCGAGACCCAGCCGCGCAAGCACCGCGAACGGAGTCCAGATCGGGACCCAGGTCAGCACCTCCATCAGGATGCCGCCGCTGTTGCCCGCGATCACGGCCTGCATGAGGATTGAAATCGGGAGAAGGATCAGCAGCAGGACAGGCATCAGGTAGCCTTGAGCGTCGCGCATTGAGTCCACCATGGCGCCGATCGCCAGGAAGAGGATCGCGATCGAGACATAGCCGACCACGAAGAAATAGATCATCGCGATGACCGTCCCCGGCGACGTCAGAGGATCGAGCGCGGGGCGGATCATGTCGGCGATCGCGCCGTGCGTGGCGTAGGCCGCGAACAGGCCGCATCCGAGCCAGACGGCAATCATGAAGAGCCCGACGCCGGCGGTGCCGAGGAGCTTGCCGTACATCAGCTCTTCCGGGCTGACGCAGGCCAGCACCGTTTCGAGCAGCTTGTTCGAGCGTTCCTCGACCGTCCCCTGAAGCATCCAGCTCCCCGACAGCATCAGGCTGATCATCAGGAGATAGGCGGCGGCGAGCGGAAGGATCGAGCGGATCAGCATCGCCTCGCGCGCTCCGCCGCCGGGCGGAGGAGTGGAAATTGCGAGCGCGGGCGCGATCGACGTCGCGCTTTGCGCCGCGGCGGCCGAGAGACCCTGCGACGCGAGGAAGCGCGTGCGCAGATCGCGGGTCAGGACGTCCTGCAGCTTCTGAACCAGGTCCGGTGATGGCTGTCGATTGGACCACAGGCGAACGACCGGGCTGCTTCCGAAACTTGCCGGGACGAGGACGACATAGTTGACCGGCTTCGCATCCTTGCCCTTGGGCTTCAGAACGTCCTGCAAGGCGTCGTCGAGCCCCGCATCCGGTACTTTGGCGAGTGAGGCAGGGACGGGCACCATTTCATAGTCGGGCGGCGAGGCCTCGAACGCCGGCGTATCCTTCGCCTTCACCCGGTCGATCTTCGACTGAGCCGATTCAAGGCCACCTGCAGCTTCGAACTGGGCGATGTCGGCATCGCTGTACCAGCGGTCGTGCTGCGCCCACAAAGCCTTGGGGTCGGCGCCTTCCAGATGGTGCCGCTGCACATAACGCGACAGGTCACCGAGCAACTCGCGGTTCTGGTCGGCGTCGAAGCGCTGCTGGAGCGCCTGCGCCTCCGCGCCGCCGGTGCGATCGATGATCATCACCCGGTCAGGCTCGTCATTGTTGATGAGCGACGGCGTGAGGCCGCCGATGACCAGTGAAAGCGGGATGATGAGCAAGGTCAGCCAGAAGCTGCGCATTCCCGCGATCTGCTTGAACTCGCGCGCGGCGACGATCTGGACGTTGTTCACTGGACCGTCTCCGGCTGGCCGACGATGTGCACGAAAACGTCGTGCAGGCTGGCGTGCACCTGTTCGAAGCGGCGCAGCGGGAATTGCTGTGAAACGCAGCGTTCGAGCACGTCCCCGGGAGCGACGCCGGGATCGAGCCGGACGTCCCAGCGGCGCCAGCCGGCCTCGGCTTCGCCGCGGTCCCTGGCGCTTTCGACACCGGAGATTTTGGACGGGTCGGTCCTGGAGACGACGGTCAGCCTCGCGGGGAGTTCGGCACGCGCCTCGTCAAGCGTTCCTTCGAACTTCTTGCGGCCCTTCCCGAGCAGGAGGAGCCGGTCGCACAGACGCTCGGCATGCTGCATGACGTGGGTCGAAAAGACGGCGGTCGCTCCGGCCGATGACATATTGCGGATTTCTTCCTCGAGCAGTCCCTGGTTGACCGGGTCGAGACCGGAGAAAGGCTCGTCGAGGATCAAAAGCTTCGGGCGGTTCACCAGCGCTGTCGCGAGCTGAACCTTCTGCGCCATGCCCTTCGACAATTTGTCGACGGTCTGCTTCGAGTTGGCGGCAAGGCCGAAGCGATCGAGAAGCGATGCCCCCTCACGCTTCGCGTCTGCCGGAGTCATGCCCTTCAGCCGGCCGAAATAAGCGATCGTGTCGAGCGCGGTCATCTGTCGGTAAAGTCCACGCTCCTCGGGAAGGAACCCGATTTCGGGGGCATTCGCACGCCCGGGCGCCCGGCCGAGCACCTGGATATTCCCGCTGGTCGGCCGGATGATGTCGAGCACCATGCGCAGCGAGGTCGTCTTGCCCGCGCCATTTCCGCCAAGAAAGCCGAACACCGTGCCCGGTTCGACCGAAAAACTGAGATCGTCGACGGCCACGGTCTGGTCGAAGCGCTTCGTGACGCGCTCCAACGTCAATACGCTCAACTCAATTCTCCCAACCCTTTGGGCGAGGGCTTTAGATTTTCGTATGGACAGTCCGCAAGGGTCGAAAACCAAACTATATTAGTGCGCCCGAAGAAAACTTGCGTATTTCCGGGGCTATGCGATTCGATGATCCCAATATCCGAGAAGCATATCGTCGTGGTGTCACGGACGCCTACGAAAGTGCGTGCATTCACGTGCCGGCGTCGCGACGCATCGCCGTGGAGGCTTGGCTGAAAGACGTCGTGGATTGGAACGATGGCGAGCCGCCAATCGCTCCGCACCGCTGGTCTGAGGCTACTCCGTTCGATCCGCCAGACGAAGCTGAATAACTATTTGGCTGCAGTCGCGGTCGTGACCTTGCCGCCGTTTTGGTCGTCATCGAGCTTGTACACGTCATCGGCGAACGCGACCTTATCCCCGTTGGGCCGAGCGGTGAGATAGCTGACGTAAATCGGTACGCCCTGCTTGCCGATGAGCACATTCTGCTCGCTGTCATCGCCGGGTACGAGGGGCTCGTGACCCAGCAGCCATTCGGCGAGCTCCTGCGGGCGTTCGACGCGAATGCAGCCGAGGCTGAGATTCCGTTTCGCCTTCGCGAACAAATCCTTGTGCGGCGTGTCGTGAAGGAAAATTCCGTAATCGTTGTCGAAGCCGAACTTCATCTTGCCCATCATGTTGTAGGGGCCCGAGAGCTGGCGAATGTGGACCTCGACGTCGCCGGCGGCAACGGCTTTCCAGTCGACGCTGGCCGGATCGATCGGCTCTTCCTTGTCGCCGCCGAATGCAGCGACCGTCTGGTAGCGCGCGGCTTTCAGGTAGGAGACTCCGCGCTTGAGGACGATCGGAGCGACCTT
>DASTAU010000107.1:0-11718 GCA_035712425.1 Sphingomicrobium sp. | reverse complement strand
CGTCGTGGTCATGGCGATCGCAACAGCGTTCCGATATTATTTCGTGTCGTGGATGGGCGAGCGCGTCGTCGCCGACATCCGCCTCGCCGTGCACCGCAACCTGCTGCGCCTGTCGCCCGGATTTTTCGAGGAGAACCGGCCGGCGGAGATCACCTCGCGGCTGACCGTCGACACCACGATTATCGAACAGGTCGTCGGTACCACTATCTCCGTCGCGCTTCGCAACACGATCATGGCGCTCGCCTGCGTCGTGATCATGTTCGCGCTCGCGCCCAAGCTCGCGGGCCTGATGCTGATCGGCGTTCCGGTCGTGATGGGGCCGATCATCCTGCTCGCGCGGCGCGTCCGGGCGATTTCGGTCAAGAGCCAGGACCGGATCGCGGACGTCGGGACGATCACCAGCGAAGTACTGGGCGCGATGAAGATCGTGCAGGCGTTCAACCAGCAGGGCCGCGAATCCACCCGGTTCGGAGACGCGGTGCAGCACGTCTTCGCGACGGCCAAGAAGCGCATCCTGGTCCGCGCGTGCATGACCGCGATCGCGATCTTCCTGATGTTCAGCGCGATCGTGTTCGTGATCTGGCAGGGCGCGGTCGACGTATCCGCCGGCAAGATGACGGGTGGGACGATCGCCGCGTTCGTGCTCTACGGCGGGCTACTCGCCGGAGCGCTCGGCAATTTGTCGGAAGTGTATGGCGACCTGCTGCGCGCGTCCGGCGCGTCGGAGCGATTGTCCGAACTGCTGCACGCCGAGCCGGACATTCGCGCGCCGGCGAATCCCGCCAGCCTGCCCGAGCCGCCGCAGGGTGCGCTGACGTTCGAGAATGTCACCTTCCATTATCCGACGCGGCGCGAAGTTTCGGCGCTCCAAGATTTCAGCCTGAGCGTTCGTCCGCGCGAGCGGCTTGCGCTTGTCGGTCCGTCGGGGGCGGGCAAGACAACGATCTTCCAGCTCGCCGAGCGCTTCTACGATCCGCAGCAGGGCCGGGTCCTGCTCGACGGAATTGATCTAAAAGATGCCGATCCGGCAGACGTCCGTCAGCGCATCGCGATGGTGCCGCAGGAAACGGTGATCTTCGCCGCGTCGGCGCGCGACAATCTTCGCTACGGAAACTGGAACGCGAGCGAGGACGAGCTGTGGCAGGCGGCGCGCGACGCGCATGCCGAAGAATTTCTTCGCGCACTCCCCGATGGGCTCGACACGTTCATGGGCGAGGGCGGCGCGCGTCTGTCAGGCGGTCAACGGCAGCGGCTCGCGATTGCGCGCGCCTTGTTGCGCAACGCTCCGCTGCTTCTCCTTGATGAAGCAACTTCCGCGCTCGATGCCGAAAGTGAGCGGCTGGTGCAGGACGCGCTCGACCGGCTGATGGCGGACCGGACGACGATCGTCATCGCGCACCGCCTCGCGACAGTTCGCGCCGCGGATCGCATCGTCGTGATGGATCAGGGTCGCATCGTCGAGGAAGGCACGCACGGGACTCTTAACGCGCAAGGCGGATTGTACGCCCGCCTTGCCCGCCTCCAGTTCGAGGATCGCGCCGCTTAGCTCTTGGGCTTGCTTGCTGTTTTCCGGCGCGCACTCGTCTTGCGCTTGGCCGGAGCGCGCTTGGCGGGAGCGCTCGCCGTTTTCGCGGCGCCTACGGTCGAGCGCTTCGCTGCAGGACGTTTTGCAGTCGAACGCTTGGCGGTCGAACGCTTCGCGGGAGCCTTGCGCGCGGTCGACGTCCTGGTCGCGCCGGTGCTCGCCGATTTTGCGCGCGTCGTGCGTTTGGCAGGCGCGCGTTTTGCGGTCGATTTGCGCTTGGCGGTTGAGCGCCTTGCAGCCGTTTTACGCGCGGGTTTCGCCGCGCTGCTCGAGCTGCTCGACGTGCTTGCGGAGCCTTCGACGCTCCACTTGCCCGACATCAGGCGGTCAGCGGCCTCGGCGACCGCTTCGGCGATCAGCGAACCCAGTTTAGCAGCGCTCGAAGCGACATTGTTCGCGGCCTGTTGTGCGGTGTCGGCTGCGTCGAGTCCGGCGTCCCGAATCTTCTTGCGCGCCGCGGGACTCGCGGCGATCGCCGCTGCCGCGGCGGTCAATCCGGCGGCGAGCATTTCCTTGCTCATCGCGGCCTTCGCCAGCTTGTCTACCGTGCTGTTACGGGAACTCGACGAGGATGCGGTTGAACGTGACTTGGAAGTGGATCGGGTGGAACGTCTGCGTGCAGGTTTCGCCATCTTTCATCTCCCTCCGTCGGGCAAAAGACTTTCTAATGCTGTTCCGGTTCCCGAATGAAGCGCGAGTTCGCGCGAAATGCCAAGCGAAATGTAAAGGCGGCGCCCGCGCATGTTGGCGGGGCAGACATGTAAAGGGCACCGCCGCGCGATGCAGCGATGCCCTTCGACATGGTCAGCGGCCGGAGATGTGGCCGTTCGTCAGCGATCAGAGCTGGAGAACACCCCTTTCCGACCTCCCTGCTGAACCATGAGACATCGGATCACCTCCTTTCGCTGCGTTGAAGCAGCCTCGAAGATGAGTCTTTCCGCGATTTTGCGCAAGACTTGTAATCGTGTGAATTATCGTCACACTTCTGCGCTTCGCGATTCAGACGCGGCAATCCTCGATTACCCGGCCGACGTTCGCCCAGGGCGGGACGACCAGGGCTGCGAGTCCGGAGGTGCTGAACCCGATGCGGCCGCGGCTCGAGGCGATGGCGTCGAGCAGCGGATCATAGGCGCCAAGGCTCGCGACGATACGCGCCGACGTTGCATCGTAAGTCGCGGGGAGGCTTCGGGATTGAGAGCTCGTCCACACCCACAGTGCCGGCGATGCAGAGCCCGGCTTCAGAAGTGAAACGCGCCGGGTGGAGCGTGTGCAGCGGATGGTCAGCTGCGATTGCCCGCTCTGGTTGTCGAACGTCGCTTCGCTCCCGTCGGCAGTTGGCGAATAAACCCAAGCGCCCTCGATCGGCTTCACATATTCGAGGTTCGACGCGATTGGCGCGCCGGCCACGTTCGGCGTCGCGTCGGTGGTCAGCGCGAACGCTGCAACAATCGGGATGATCATGATGGTCAGCGGCTCAGCTTGTCGACTTTGGCCTGAAGCGCCGCAAGCTCGGCTTTCAATTGCTCGACGTCACTGGCGTTTGGGCTGCTCGCCGGCTTCGCTTCGGGCTTCGGCTTGCCGGTGAGCGCCTGCGCGGCGTCCTCGAACATAGCCATGTTGCGCTTGGCGAGATCGGCGAACATGTTGCCGCCGAACGCGTCCTTCATCGCGCCCTGGTTGCGCTGGAACGCCTCCATCGCGGCTTCGAGATATGACGGAACGAAATTCTGCATCGAATTGCCATAGAGGCCGATCAGCTGCTTGAGGAAGTTGATCGGGAGCATGGTTGCGCCGCGTGCTTCTTCATCCACGATGATCTGAGTGAGCACCTGGCGGGTGATGTCCTCGCCGGTCTTCGCATCGACGACTTCGAACTCGCGGCCCTCGCGCACCATTTGCGCAAGGCGGTCGAGCGTGATGTAGGTCGAGCTTTCGGTGTCGTAGAGCCGCCGGTTGGCGTATTTCTTGATCGTCACCTTGCCGGTGGACTTGGCCATGGATCACTCCCAAACTCGGGCCATGCCCCTACTACCGGAGCATAGTGCGCTGCAACATGAACGCGCCCCTCGGCCATTGCCGCTGTTTCTCGAATTGGTGCGCAAGGTGTCTGAGCGCGATCCTGAGGTTGCGCGAGCAGCGCTGACGGGACTGCGTGCTTACGAACAAGCGCCGAGGCGGGAACGCCCGCAGGCAAAGCCCGAAATCGCGCGCGTTCGCGGTGCAACATTGCGCGATCATGGCGGCAGCGGACCGCCGGTGCTGCTCGTCCCTTCGCTGATCAATCCGCCGCGGATTCTCGACCTCGACGAGCAGGTTTCGTTGACCGCCGCGATCGCGCGAATGGGCCGGCGCGTCTTGCTTCTCGACTGGGGCAAGGCGGACGAGCGGTCGGGACTGACGGTTGCAGGCCATGTGGAGGAATTGCTGCTCCCTTTGCTGCGCAGCATTGGCGAGCCGGCGGCGCTCGTCGGCTATTGCCTTGGCGGGACGATGGCGATTGCAGCCGCCAGTGCTGCGCCGGTGGAGCGGCTGATAACGATCGCCACGCCCTGGAACTTTGCGGCTTATCCCGAAAGCTCCCGCCGGGCGCTCGCCGACATGTGGGGCCATTCCGAGGCTGCGGCGAAGCAACTCGGCGCGTTGCCGATGGAAGTGCTTCAGGCGGCATTCTGGTCGCTCGACCCGGAGCGGACGGTGCGCAAGTTCGCCGACTTCGGTCGCCTTGATCCGGCAAGCGCCGAAGCGCGGCGCTTCGTGGAGCTCGAGGAATGGGCGAACGAAGGCGAACCCCTGCCCTACACCGCCGCGAAGGAGTTGATCGAGGATATGTTCGGACGCGACCTTTCCGGAAGAGGCCAATGGATCGCCGGCGACAAGCTGGCCGTGCCAGCGCTCCATCTCACCGCCGATCACGATCGCATCGCCCCTTCGGCCACGGCGCCGTCAGGAGCGCGAATCGGCATTCCCTCCGGTCACGTCGGAATGATCGTCGGCTCTGCGCGCGAGCGGCTGCACGCCGCCCTGGAGACTGTCCTCAGACATCCCTCGCCGTGACGGGATAATCGCTCGCAAAAAGAAGGGGGCGAGCCGTTACCGGCCCGCCCCCAGCTTGCTCAATCGGCCGTTGGCCTAGCCGCGCTCTCCGCGCTCGACCGGAGCCGGCGGCGGAGGTGGCGGGGGCGGCGGAACCGGGCAGGCGCTCGTCGCCAGGATCACCGATCCGTCCGGGCAGGTCTGCGTCGCCGGAGGCGGCGGAGGCGGAGGCGGAGGTGGCGGCGGCGGAGGCGGCGCCGCTTCCGGAGCTCCGAAGTTCAGGCGGAAGCCCGCCGACACGCCGTTGCTGCGAAGGTCGTTGCGATACGTCCCCTCATAGCCCGCGAAGAGCATGAAGTTGCGGTTCACCCCGTAGCTGAGACCCAGATCCGCGTCGAATTCGTACCGACCCGTCGGAACCGCCGAAACGGTGAACGCCGTCGCGGGGTTGCCGTTGAAGAAGGCGCTCACATCGTTGTCGCGATGCTTGAGGTCGTACTTGAACGCCAGCCGAGCGTAGGGCGCCAGGCCAGTCGTCTTCTTCGAGCCCACGTCGAGACCGGCGACCACATCCGTCCGGCGGATGCGGATATCGTCGACCGTCAGATCGGCCGCGCCGGCGCCCGACTCCGTGAAGGAGTTGATGCGTCCGTCGCTCCAGTCGAGCCCGATGAACGGACGGGCCGAGATGTCGCCACCGATGTTGGCGTTATATCCGACGGTGCCGATCACGCGCCACAGGTGACCGCTCGGATTCGCGGTCGCGACACGCGCGAGGTCCGCCACTCCCGCGATCCCGGTGACGTCGATCGTCTTGGCGGCGTGCACCTTGCCACGTTCGTACGCGGCCTGCAGGTCGACGTCGAACTGGCCCATCGAATAGTCGAAGTAGCCGCCGGCCTGCCAGCTGTTCACGCGCCCGTGGCTGTTGCCGAGGTTGTAATCGACCTTGTCGTGCGAGTAGCCGGCCGCTCCGCCGACGGTCAGACCGCCGTTGCGATAATCGAGGCCAAGAGCGCCACCGTAAGTGTCCTGGTCGCTGCCGAAGCGGAAGTCGCGGTTGCGGCCGTTGCCCCATTGGCCATAGCCGCGGCCCCAGAAGCTGAGACCGCCGCTGTTGTTCGGCGTTCCGTGCATCTGCAGGGCGACCTGGCGAGTGAACAGCTCACCCGTGTCGTACAGCGCATTCGCATAGGCGCCGTAGGGTTCCGGGCTGGCCTGATCGAAGAAGGATTCGGCCTGCGCCACCGTCATGTTGTCGACCGCGGTGACGAGCGTCGCCGCATCACCCGTCGCTCCCGGGACCAGGCCCTGGAAGCCGCCGGCGACCGCAAGCTGGTTGGGAGTCGCCGAGGCGGCGATTCCGGTCGCATACGGCGTCCGGCTGACCGTCACGCGATACACCTGGTTGGTGCCGCTGATGGTCACGATTCCCGTGGTGGTGAAGCTCAGGAACGGCGAGATCGTCGCACCCGTCGTGCTTGCGAAGGCGCCGGTAATGCCGCCCGCGGCGTTGATCAGGTCGTAGTTGGTGCCCGCGACATAGAGCACGCCGGTCTGGGGCTGCAGGGCGAGCGTTCCGGCAAGGATCGCAGTGCCCGGAGTGCCGGTGATCAGGATCTGGTCGTATCCAGTGCCCGCGACGGCGCTCGGCGTCAGCTGCATGTTGAGGATGCTCGTGCCCGTCAGGGTGAGCGGTCCGTTCACGATGTTGAGGATCCCCGGACTATTGCCCGGCGAGATCGTGCCGCTGTTGGTCACCGCGCCGACGATCGTGCCGTTGCCCGAGAGCGTTCCGGCGTTGCTGAAATCGCCCGTGACCGTTCCGTTGATGACCGAGCTCGACCCGCCGGCCGCCGTCACCGGCGATGTCAGCGAACCGGTCGTGCCGACGTTCAGCGTCGCTCCGCTTGCCACCGTCGTCGTCGCGGCCGTCAGCGAACCCGTAAGCGAGAGGGTGCCCCCGTTCACGCCGAGGTTGCCGCTGAGAACCGAGCCCGTGCCGCTGAGCGTCTGGGTCCCGGTGCCGACCTTGACGAAGCTGCCCGACGTCCCGCCGAACACTCCGGCGAAGTTGGTCGAGCTGTTGTTGCCTCCGGCCGTCAGGGTGAAGCCATGCGTGTCGATCGAACCGGTCGATGCGCCGGCGAGGCTCCCGATCGTCTGGTCGGAATCGAAGAAAACGCCGCCGAGCGACCCGTCGACGACGAATGCCGAGTTGGGGCTAAGGCTGGGGTTGCTACCCAATACGTCGAGGTTCTGGCCCGCCTCGATCGTCGTTGTGCCCGAATAGGTGTTGGTTCCGCCAAAGCACATCGGATTCGTGCGGATGATCACCGAACCGGTGCCCGACATATTGCCCAAATAGCAACCGAAGATCTGGTCGAAGATGACCGTGGCGTTATTGACGATGTCGCCCTGGATGCCGGTGCCGGCGCCACCTTGCAGGATGCCCGAGGAAACGATCGTTCCTCCGGTGTAGTTATTGAAGCCGGTCAGGAACAACGTGCCCGATCCGGTCTTCGTCAGGCCGCCGCTGCCGCCAATGTTTCCGGAAAGCGTCGTGTCGGCGTCGGTCTGGAACGTTCCCCCGCCCAATGCGAGGCTGACGGTGTTGTTGAGCGTCAGCGCGCTCGTCGTTTCGAGCGTGCCGCCGTTGAACTGCAACGTGCCGACGCCGACATTGTTGGCGTTGCCGATGGCGACCGTTCCGCTGGCGAACGTCATCGGGCCGGTCAGGCCGCTGTTGTCGCCGGTCAGCGTCAGGACGGTGCCGCCCGCGCCATTCACTCCGAAGAAGGACACCTGGCCCGTTCCCGAAATGTCGCCGGCATAGGTTCCGCTATGCGCGCCGCCGAGGCCCTGGTCGAAGAACACATCGGCGTTGTTGACGATATTGCCCTGGAGCGACGTCGAGCTGCCGGCAAGGATACCGCCATTGACCGTCGTTCCGCCCGAATAGGTGTTCGCGCCGGTCAGCGTGAACGTGCCCGTGCCTTCCTTGTCGAGGCTTCCTGCGCCGGAAATCACGCCGCTGAAATCGGTTGAGCTGTTGTCGCCCCCGGTCGTCAGGCCGGCGTTGAGAACCGCAGAGCCCGATCCGGCCAGGCTGCCGATCGTTTCCGCCGTGTCGACCTGGAAGGTGCCCGGCGCGTTCACGACGACCGCCGTCGTGTCCGCGATCGCGGCGCCGCCCTGAACGACAAGCGTGCCGCCCGAAACCGTCGCCGGTCCGGCGAAGATGTTGGCGCCCGAGAGCGTCAATGTCCCCGTGCCGACCTTGCCGATTCCGCCGGCGCCCGAGATGACCCCGCTGAAAGAGCCGTCGTTGATCAGCAAGTCGCCGCCGGTCAGCGTGATCGTGCCGCCGCCGCCGAACGCTTCGCCCAGCGTGCCGATCGTCTCGGTCTGCATGACGTCGAGCGTGCCGCCCGACATCGCGACCACACCGTCATCCGCCAGCGCCGAGCCGCCGGTGACGTGCAACGTCGAGCCGATGAAGACCGGGCCGGTCAGCGTGTTGTTGCCCGAGAAGGTGGTCGATCCCGCGTCAGGAGCGCCGGGACCCGAGCCGATGAAAACCGCGCCGGTTCCCGACATGTCGCCGCTGAACGTGCCGTTGGCGACGTTGGTGAATTCGACCGACGCATTGTTGACGACCGTGTTGGCGCCAAGGAAGCTGGCGTCGCTCGTAACCAGCAGGCCCGTGTTCACGTTGATCTGGTCCGCCAGGGAAACCGCGCCGCCGAGCTGCCACGTACCGCCGTTGACGTTCATGACGTCGAAGTTGGTGATCGCGCCGACGGTGCCGCCGCCCAGACCAAGGTTTACCGTGCTCGTCCCCGCCGCATCCGCGGTGAGCAGCGTCGGCAGTTGCGCGCCGTTCGACGCGTTGAAGACATTGGTCCCGGCGCCCATGTCGACGGTTCCGGTCATGGTGCCGCTGTTGTTGACCGTGTCGTTGCCGCCGCCGAGCGTGACGTTGCCGGTCAGCGAACCGCTGTTGTTGATGGTCGAGTCGCCGGTCGAGTTGACGTTGCCGGCAATCACGCCGCTGTTGTTGAGGACGAACGCGCCGCCCGCGGAGGTGATGTCGCCGACGATGCCGTAGCCCCCGTTCGACGCGGGGCCGTTGTTGTTCAGCGTGTTCGTCTGGCCCGTTCCTGCCGCGCCGAAGAGAATGTTGCCCGTGATTCCGCCGGTTGCCGTCGAGGCGTTCGTGACAGTGCTGCCGGCGCCGACCGACACGGCCGTATTGCCGCTGCCGACATTGACGTCGCCTTCGTTGTTGACCGCGCTGGCGGAACCCGTGGACAGCGTCCCGCTGACAGTCGTGGACGGGTTCACATTGATGGTCAGGCCATTGGTGGCCGAGCCGTTAAAGCCATCGGGGTCGCTGGTCGTGCAGTTGACCGTGGTCCCGGAAGCGTTGGGCAGACAGTCGGCGAGCGCGGGCGTCGGCGCGAACACCGCGAACCCCGTCAGCGCCGTTCCGAACATAAGGTATTGCTTTGTTTTGAACCGGTTAGTCATTTTTATGTTTACCCCTGTTTACCGGCTGACCGAGCCCGTCTTCGCCGTTACTGCTGTTTAATGAAGGTGATTCAGCGCCGCAAGTTACAATATCTCGACAGTGACCAAGATTAAGTGGCGCCCTTTTTGAAAGCTTTTATTACTAATTTCTTACCGAAGGAGCGCGCGTCGGAAGCACGTCGGGCCATGTCGGCAAGATCGTCGGCTCGGCGCGTGAGAAGCCCCACGAGGCGTTGCGGGAGTCCCTGAAAATGAAGCGCTGCACATGGGTGAAGCCCGACGACGAGTTGATGATCGAGTATCACGACCGCGAGTGGGGCGTCCCGGTCCACGACGACCGCAAGCATTTCGAGTTCCTCGTGCTCGAAGGCGCGCAGGCCGGGCTAAGCTGGTCGACGATCCTCAAGCGACGCGAAGGCTATCGCCGCGCGTTCGGCGACTTCGACCCGGAAAAGGTGGCACGATATTCGGAAAAAAAGATCGAGAAGCTGCTCCTCGACTCCTCGATCATCCGCAACCGCCAGAAAATCGAAGCGACGGTGCGCAACGCGCGGCACTTCCTGGAGGTGCAGGAAGAGTTCGGAAGCTTTGATGCCTATTGCTGGGGGTTCGTCGACGGCAAAACGAAGGACAATCACCTCAAATCGATCAAGGACATCGCCGCCACGTCGCCCGAGTCCGACGCCTTCAGCAAGGGCCTGAAGAAGCGCGGGTTCGGCTTCGTCGGCTCGACCATCGTCTACGCCCACATGCAGGCGGCCGGGATGGTCAACGACCATCTGGTCGACTGCTTCCGCTATTCGGAAGTCAAGCGGCTCGACTAGCCTTGCCGGTGCGAAGCGCCGTCGCTAAGTCCGCTCCCCACGCACCCGTAGCTCAGCTGGATAGAGCGTTGCCCTCCGAAGGCAAAGGCCACAGGTTCGAATCCTGTCGGGTGCGCCAGCCTCAATATTCGCCAAAGCGACCCCGGACCGACTGAAGCAGCTTGGCGCTGTCGTAGCCGACCCCGTCCTTGAACACGACGACGACGTTCTCGACGTCGTTGATGTTCGCCGCCGGGTTGCCCTTCACGATGAACAGGTCCGCGTCCTTGCCGGGAGCGATCGTGCCGATGCGGTCGGCGAGGCCGAGATAGGTTGCGCCGTTCTGTGTTCCGATCTTGATCGCTTCCACTGGGCTGAAGCCCGCTTCCACCAGCAGCTCCAGCTCGCGCTGGTCGCCAAAGCCGGGGATCACCCCGCCGTTGCCGGTCGGGTCAGGACCCGCTAGCAGCAGGCCGCCCGCAGCCACGAATTGCCGCTCGAGGCCAAGGTCGTTCTTGTACGCCTGTGCCTCCTCCTCTCCCCGCTTCGTTCCGACGCGGCCTGCGACCAGGTTGCGCGAGAAGAGGTAAGCTTCCTTCGCTTCCGGGCTGAGCACGTTCATCTGGCGCGCCTGCAGTGGCTCGTGCAGCGGAACGCTCTGCGCGAATACCGGAAGCGTCGAGGTTACCGCGACATGGTGATCGACCAGCAGCTTGATGAGCGCGGTGGCCTCAGGGCTGCCAGGCGTCATCTTCAGAAGCGTGGGCGTGCCGGTCCCGTCGCTGCATTCGTCAGGTTTCTTCCCCGGGTCGAGCTGCGTGTTGACGAAGAAGCCGTGCTCCAGATTGTCGATGCCGAGCGCGACCGCTTCCGGGTAGGTCACCGAGCATAGATGCCCGGTGAGTTTCAGCCCACGCTTGTGAGCCTCATTGATCGCAGCACCGAGCTCGGCGCGCGTCAAATGCATGTAGGCCTTGAAGCTGTTGACACCCTGGTCGGCCCAGAAGGCGACTTCCTTCCGCGCATCGTCCGGCGACGTGATCTGGTGAACCTGGATGAAGAAGGCGCCGGGTCCTTCAAGGTACGGGCCGGTCACGTCGAAATGCGGCCCAACAAGATGCCCCGCGTCGATCTCGCGCTTGAGGCTGAGGTCGGTGTAAGGCTCGATGCTTCCGGTTGTGCGCATCGTGGTGACGCCATTGGCGAGATAGAGCCTCGGCGCGCTGAAAGTCATTTGCGGGATGATGATCGGCTGCTCGAAATGACCAGCGGCGTCGAGGTTCGGCCGCTGCAAATAGTAGAGATGGTTGTGCATCCCGACGAGGCCCGGCATCGCGGTCTCGCCAGTGCCGTCCAGCGTTCGATAGCCAGACGGAATCGCCGATCGGGCCGGTAGCACGGCGCCGATCTTTGCGCCGTCGATCAGCAATGTCGCGTCTTCAACCGGCGCCGCGCCGGTGCCGTCGATGATTCGCAAATGCTGGATCGCGATCTGACCCGCAGGGACATGCACGAAGGGCTGAACGTCCGGCCCGAGCGGGGCAGGCGGAGCCAGGACCGGAGCTGCGTTTACCGAACCGGCCAGTGCAATCGCGGCGGCAGCCGCGAGCAATCGGAATTGCATATCCCCCTCCTTAAGCGTCGTAATCTACGGCGACTCCGTCTCCCAGTGGAACCGACTGGCAAGTTAAAACATAGCCGGCGGCGACTTCCTCGTCGGTAAGGCCATAGCGCGCGGCCATTTCGACTTTTCCCCTGGTCACC
>DASTAU010000106.1:0-3663 GCA_035712425.1 Sphingomicrobium sp. | reverse complement strand
CTGTGGCAATGGAAGGCGCTTCTTGAGCGCTCGCTGGACCGGCACGAGGAAGCCCTCCGATCGTTCGAGACGGCGGCAGCTTTGGCGCCGTCCGACCCCGGCATCGCCCATGGACACGCCCGCGCCGCTCTGGAGGCCGGGATTCCGGCAGAGCAGCTCCATGAACACGCGCTTCAGCTTGCGCCGAAGGATGGGCAAGTGCTCGCCGGCCTGATCGCGGCGAGGCTCGCCTCAGGGCATGGTGACCAGGGCGAGAAGGAGCTGCAGGGCATTCTCGAGAGATATCCCGGCTGGATCGATGGCCACATGCAACTTGCGCAGCTGCGCTCGCTGCTCGGCAAGAGCGAAATCGTCTCGGAGCCGCTGGAGAATGCGCTCGCCGCGGCTCCCACCAGCGAGGCGCTGTGGATCGCCCTGTTCAACCTTCACATCAAACGCGAACGCTTCGCCGATCTCGATGCCGCGATCGCGCGCGCTCGAAACCACGGGATCGGCGATCGACTGCTCATCCCTTTCGCCACGCTAACGGCCGGCGAGCTCGGGAGAACCGAGGAAGCCGACCGGCTTTTTGCGCAATGGAGCGACGGGACGGATCGCGTCTGGCGGATTCGCCATCTTTTGCGCTGCGGACGAGCCGAGGACGCCATTCCGCTGATCGATGTCGCGCTTTCGGGTGAGCGCGCGAACGAGGTCTGGCCCTATGCGGCGCTCGCCTGGCGGCTAACCGGGGACACCCGCTCGAGTTGGCTCGAGCGCGATGGCGAGCTTATCCGGGTTTATGACTTGGTCTCCGCGCTGCCGCCGCTCGAGGCGCTCGCCGCGACATTGCGAACGGTCCACGTCGCCCAAGGCCAATTCCTCGATCAATCGGTCCGGGGCGGAACTCAAACGGACGGACCCCTGTTCAGCAGGATCGAGCCGGAAATTCGGGCGCTTCGAAGCGCCGTCGTCGACTCGGTCCGCGACTATGTTTCGGCTCTGCCTCCATTCGCCTCCGGACATCCGCTGCTAGGAGCGAGGCGCGATCGCGCGATTCGGTTTGCCGGCAGCTGGTCGGTCCGGCTCCGCGACGCCGGCTTTCACACGAGCCACGTTCATCCGCAGGGATGGATCAGCTCAGCGCTTTATGTCGCGGTGCCGCAAAACGCCGGAGGCGAGGATTCTCGTGACGGCTGGCTCTCGATCGGGAAGCCCCCGCCAGAGCTTGTCGCGAGCAGTTTCGATGCACGCGAAATCGAACCTGTGCCCGGACGCCTCGTCCTTTTCCCGTCGTGGATGTGGCACGGGACGGCGCCATTCAAACGTGGAGAGCGCCTGACTGTCGCGTTCGACGTCGCCCGACCATATTAGCCCGTGGTCGAAAGATGCTGGAAGAGACGCACTTTTGCGTCCAGACTAGGCAGAGAGGGAGTTTCGTTATGAAGCGTATTCTTGTCCTCGCAGCGTTCGCCGCCTTGATACCAACACCGGCGCTCGCCGCGCCCGATGCTGCGGCGGGGCAACCAGCGCAGCCGGCGCAACCCCAGCAGACGTCGAAGACTGCGGCCCAGATCGCCTATGACAACGAGATCGTCTGCCAGAAAGAAGAAGTGACGGGCAGCCGCCTGGGCTCGCACCGTGTCTGCATGACCCGAGGCGAGTGGATGCGCTCACGCATGGAAGACAAAGCCTGGGTCGAGCGAATGCAGCGGACGGGCGACGCTTCGTCCAAATAAGAGCTGCTTCGCCAACGGCTAATCAGTTATTCGACGAGCACCGAATGGGACGGAAATTTGGGCGAGATTCCCGCGTGCTCGCCGACAGCCTCAGCCCACTGCGCAACCATCGCAATTTCTTCATCGAGGATGGGGACGACAGCCTTAGGCCGAAGCGGTTCCTCTGGATCGAAAGCGCGGCCAATTTCCTTTGAATGAGTTGCGAATGCTGGGCCCTCGGCAATCTCGCGGGATTGATTCTGGTCGAGCGCGAGGCCGAAATGTGCAGCGACGGCAGCGATGGTTTCCTCGCGCCGTGTGAGGAAGACTTCGCTGTTGAGGGTCAGCACGCGGCCAGGGAAAGCCTCAATGAGCTTCGCCGCCTGCGCATGTTGCATGAGCCATGCGAGCGCGGCGACTTGCAGGTCGGTAAGCTCGAACTGCTCGCCCGCGGAAAGCCCGAAATCGAGCCCCGTATCGCGAGTGACTACCGGATAAAGCCGCCGTACCCAGCGCCGGCCCCAAAGGCCCTTGTCAGCGATCGAGCGCAAGAAACGGGCAAGCGGCGCGTAGAGAAAGATCGCGTTTGAGTCCGAGTTCAGCTTCAGCAGCGACGGCGCGAGGAGGTTCGCGACATTGCTGGGCTTAATGATGACCTTCTCGCAAGTGACGAACGGCCGGGCAAGAAGCCGCACCACGACCTCCAGCGCATCTCCGGAGAGCGAACGCGATCGAAAAGCCTCAGCAAGCTCGTTGAGAATCTCCGGTTCCTTCAAGCCCAGAGCAACCCCTGGAATGTCGAGCACGCGCGTGAGAAGGGTCGAGGCGGCGAAGGCCGAATGAAAGATATATTGGGGGGCTGGTGCAACGGGCGTGCCGCGCAACCCTGCCAGGCCCGCCGATGCGGTCTCGGGCGAAAGCGGAGCGATATACTCGTCGGAAAGGAACGTCAGTCCCTCGTGTTGATTGCGGGCAAGCCGCGCGAACTGCACATTGCTACCACGCCAATGGGCCGGGAGCCACTCGGGGTTCGACAGTAAGCTTGCGGAATCGTCTGGCGGAGACATGAGTGTTATGCGCTTCTAAAAGGCCGCGACGTCCGCGGCCGCGCCGACGATCAAGTGTCGCAGGAGAGCTGTCAACATTGGCCATCGAACTGAACCCGTCGCTCGATCTCACGAAGCTCGCGTCTGATTATGGCCAGACGCGGCGAATGCAGATTCGCAATTTCCTGACCGATCGGTCTGCGCACGCCGTCTTGGAAGACCTGCATGAATTGCCTTGGGGCCTCGCCTACAATGACGGGCCGACGGTCCATCAGGTCAGCCCCGACCGCGTCGCCGCCATGACCGACCGTGAAGGCTCTCAAATCATGGCGGGGATTCAGGCGCGGGCGCGGACCCAATATCAGTTCCTCTACGCCTTCTTCCCGACGCTTGCGGCCTACATCTCCCCAACGTCGCCGCGGTTCAGGATTTTCGAGTTCTTCGAGTTCATCAACAGTGAGCCAGTGCTCCAGTTCATTCGTCGCCTCACCGGCCTCGACGAGATCCGTTGGGCGGACGCCCAGGCAACCTGGTACCGGCCCGGCCATTTCTTGAAGGGCCATACCGACGAAGACCCGAGCACCGGGCGCGTCGCGGCCTACATCATGAACTTTTCGAAGGATTGGGAGCGCGACTGGGGCGGCTTCCTTCAATTCTTCGATTCGAACGACAATATCGAGCAAGCATTCAAGCCGTCGTTCAACACGCTCAACATCTTCACCATCCCCCAGCTCCACTCGGTTTCGATGGTTTCGACCTATGTTCAGGCGGAAAGGCTTGCCGTGACCGGTTGGTTCCGGAACGACGATCCACCGGCGCCGATCGGCAAGGCTTGATCGCGCCCGAGATATGGCGGTGACGGAAAATTCGACAGGTTCGATAAGCCGGTTGCGCGAATTGCTCCGCGGCGATCCGCTCAATGC
>DASTAU010000105.1:0-2313 GCA_035712425.1 Sphingomicrobium sp. | reverse complement strand
GCTCGGCATCAAGCCGGCGGCGGCGGGTCAGCCGAGCGGCGTCGGCGGTCCGTTCGAGAGCGTCGGCAATCCCACCTTCAAGGCGCTGTTCAACAGCTGGAAGAAGCTCGACCAGCTTCAGAACGACGTCATCGCAATTCCGTCCGACAAGCCGATCAGGGCCGAAGTCACCTTCACGAGCGGCTATGGCGTCCGCGCCGATCCGTTCCACGCCGGTGCCGCGATGCACCCGGGCATCGACTTGGCCGGCGCTTATGGAACGCCGATCTACGCGACCGCCGACGGCACGGTGATGCGCGCCGGCTGGAACAATGGCGGCTACGGCAACCTCGTCGAGATCGACCACGGCCGCGGAATCAGCACCCGCTACGGGCATATGTCGGCGATCCTCGTACACGCCGGCGACCATGTCACCCGCGGCCAGCAGATCGGCCGCATGGGTTCGACCGGCCGCTCGACCGGGAACCATCTTCACTATGAAGTGCGGATCGACGGACGCCCGGTGAACCCGATCCCGTTCATGAAGTCGACCGATTATGTGCTGGCGATGCAGAAGCGCGGCAGCTCGGCTTCGATGGACGCGGTTGCGATCGGCGGGCCGGTCGGCGGCGACAAGTGACGCTTTAGCGTCACCCCGGACTTGATCCGGGGTCCAGCCACGCCAAATGTAAGGTCGTGAGCGACATCGCCCTTACCGAAAGTGCCGCGAAGCGCGTGGCGTGGATCGCCGAGCGCCAGTCGAAGCCGGCAATCCTCCGCCTCGCGGTCGACGGCGGCGGCTGCGCGGGCTTCACCTACAAGTTCGAGCTCGCCGAGCAGGCGGATGACGATGCGGTAGCGGAGACCGATGGCGTCAAGCTGGTGGTCGATCCGATCAGCCTCGACCTCTTACGCGGCTCGGCGGTCGATTTCGTCGAGGACCTGAATGGCGCTGCGTTCAAGGTGCTCAACCCCAATGCGCAGTCGGGCTGCGGCTGTGGATCAAGCTTCAGCGTCTAGATCGCTACGTCGAAGAAGCGGACGACCCGCAGGATCAGATAGCCGAGCGCGAGGATCACGACCAACGCCTGGACTCGATCGCGCCGGCTGATGAGCCCGGCAAGGCACAGCAGCATGAATGCTGCTTGCGAGATCGGATATTCAAGCCCGAGCGAGGTGAAGTGCGCCCAGCCCTTCAGCAGCGTGTCGATCACATCGACGATGAGCAGCGTGATCAGCAAGCCGAAGAACCAGCGTCGCCGCGACAGGAAATATTCCCTGAAGTCGCGGTGCTCACCGAAATCGCTCGGAAACAGGATCGTGCAGACCAGATAGATCAGGAAGGCGTAGCCGAGGACGAAGGCATAAAGCTGGAAGGTCCAGACAGGCGTCGTGCGCAGGCCGAATTCGAACCACCACCAAAAGACGCTGAGCAGGACGGTATGGGCAACCCACAGGAGATGGACCCACCAGACCTTGGTCGCGCGCGGATTTTCGACGATCCGGCCGATGCCCTGCATCAGATGCGTGAGCGCAAGGCCGATGACCACCGCGGCCAGCGTCATCACATAGTCGAATGCGCTCACGCCCCCCCGGTCCTGGCACGAATGAAGGTCACATCGTTATACGACGGTGGGCTCGAACGCGAGACGGCCTGTTGCGTTTGACACCATCACGCTTAGTCAGGCGCCGGTGAAGATCGCTTCCTACAATCTCAACGGCATCCGCGCGCGTCTTCCGCGCCTTCTCGAATGGCTCGAGCGGGAGAGGCCCGACGTCGCCTGCCTGCAGGAACTGAAGTGCGCCGACGAGGCGCTTCCGATCGCCGACATCGAGGCAGCCGGTTACGGCGCCGTCTGGCACGGGCAGAAGGGCTTCAACGGCGTCGCCATCCTCGCCAAGGGCGATGCGCCGGAGCTGAGACGGGTCGGCTTGCCGGGCGATCCGGACGATACGCACAGCCGCTACATCGAGGCCGAAGCGAACGGCGTGGTCGTCGCCTCGCTCTATCTGCCCAACGGCAATCCGGTCGGCACGGAGAAATTCACCTACAAGCTGAGCTGGATGGAGCGCCTCTGCTCACACGCGGTGGGCCTGTTGAAGGAGGAGCGGCCGGCCCTGCTGTGCGGCGATTGGAACGTGGTTCCGGAGGATCGCGACGTTTTCTCCGCGCGAGCGACCGCCAATGATGCCGTGATGCAGCCGGAGACTCGCGAGGTCTGGCGGCGGATCGTCAACCAGGGCTGGACCGACGCGCTTCGAGCGCTGCACCCGAACGAAGAGAAGCTCTACACCTTCTGGGACTACACCGCCGGCTGCTGGCAGCGAGACCTC
>DASTAU010000104.1:0-6054 GCA_035712425.1 Sphingomicrobium sp. | reverse complement strand
GGTGATCAGCGTCAGGAAAAAGAGCGGCAGGAACTGGACCAGGCCGATGAGCCCGAGCCGGAACGCCGCTTCCTTGAGACCCATGGTATGACGGGCGATGTCATAGACCTGCCAGCCGATGACGATCACCATCGCCAGGCTGCCGATCGTCCATGTCAGCCGCGCGAACCAGAAGTTGCGGAACTGTGTTATGCGGAGCGGTTCGGGAAGGATGCCCACGCGCGCTGCCTAGGGCGCGTCAGTCGACCCGGCAACGCTCGTCATCGCCTCCCGCTCGCACAGGATGCCGAGACGCTTCACCAACACCGGCATCGTCAGCCCTTGCACGAACAATGAGAAGGCGACGACGATGAATGTCGTAAGGATGATCGCCGTGCGTTCCGGAATGGCCGGCAGTGCAAGGGCGAGCGCCAGGCCCAGCGCGCCCCTCAGGCCACCCCAGACGAGGATATGCTGATAGCTGATTGGCACAGCCAGGGGGGAGCGCCGGAAGATCGCCGAAAGAGGGTAGACGGCCGCTGCCCGCCCCACCAGGACGAAGAGAACCGCGGCGGCAATCGTCACCGTTCCGATGCGAAGGACCGGAGCGATCGCGAGCTGCATTCCGATCAGGATGAACACGAAGGAATTGGCGAGGAAAGCGAAGAAGTCCCAGGCGGACATGAGGTGTTCACGGCCTCGTTCCGAGATCACGCCCTTCCAGCCGAGATTGCCGATGACCAGGCCGGCCGCCAGCGAGGCAAAGACGCCCGACGCGTGGAAATGTTCGGCCGTCATGAATGAGCCGTAGGCTGCGATGGTGGTCAGCGTGATCTCCACCAGATGATCGTCGGTCCTGCCGGCGACCAGCAAGACAACTCCCCCGGCGAGAGCGCCAATCAATGCGCCGCCGCCCATGGTCCAGAGGAATGAACCTGCTATTCCGACGGGGCCCGATGATGCGCCCGCGATCGCAGCCGCCAGCACGACGAACGCGACCGCGACGACACCGTCGTTAAGCAGGCTTTCCGCTTCGACCAGCATGCTGAGGCGCGGCTCGACGCGAAGCTCACGGAACGAAGCGATCACGCTCACGGGGTCCGTTGCCGCGATCAGCACGCCAAAGAAAGCCGCGCCGATCCAGCTCCAGCCGACGAGCCAATGCATTCCGGCTGTCACGACCAGCGCCGCGATCGCAACGCCGACAAAAGCGAGGAGAAGCGTGACTGGAAGCTCCCGCTTGAACGACCTCCAGCCCAGATGAAGCGCAGCTTCGAATACGAGTGGAGGCAGGAAGATGTTGAAGATGAGGTCGCGCGACAGCGGGATCGTCGGCGCATTGGGCACGTATGCGATGCCGATACCGGCCGCCGCGAGCCCCACCGCATAGGGCCAGCCAAAGCGGCGAGTCAGCATCGCGATAAGGCACGCAGCGAAGAGGAGCGCGGCGAGCGAAGCGAACTGAGCCTCAGTCATCGTTGCGCCATATCAGGCGATTTTCCCGAAATCTGCCCTTTCGCTGCTCCTGCCAGGAGTTGCCGCTTTCGCATCGTCAATGTTCGTGTATTGTTCCGCCATGGCGAAGGTGAAATCGCGTTACGTGTGCCAGGCGTGCGGCTCCGTCAGCAGTCGTTGGCAGGGGCAGTGCCCCGATTGCGCCGAGTGGAACACGCTTGTCCAGGAAGCGGCGGAGGTATCGAGCATCTTCGCGGCCAAGCACAATCTGCAGGGTGGCGGGCGCGTGATCCCGCTGATCGGACTGGAAACACCTGCCGCGCTGCCTGACCGCCTGCCGAGCGGCCTCGCCGAGTTCGACCGGGCGATCGGTGGTGGGATTGTCGCCGGTTCCGCGATGCTGGTGGGTGGCGACCCGGGCATCGGGAAGTCGACACTTCTCCTCCAGGTTGCCGCGCGCCTCGCGAGTGAGGGCAAGAAAGTCATTTATGTCTCCGGCGAGGAATCTGCAGAGCAGGTTCGCTTGCGGGCAGTCCGCCTCGGCCTTGGCGGAGCGCCGGTCCGGCTGGCGGCGGCGACCTCGGTCCGCGACATCCTGACGACGGTCGGCGACGGCGAGCCGCCGGCGCTGTTGATCATCGATTCCATCCAGACGATGCATTCCGACCTGATCGAGGGTGCGCCCGGAACCGTGACCCAGGTCCGCGCCTCCGCGCAGGAGCTGGTCCGCTTCGCCAAGGAGCACGGCACCGCGGTCGTGCTCGTCGGGCACGTCACGAAAGACGGGACGATCGCCGGTCCGCGCGTCCTTGAGCATATGGTCGACACGGTGCTGAGCTTCGAGGGCGAGCGAAGCCATCAGTATCGAATCCTCCGCGCGATGAAGAACCGCTTCGGCGGCACGGACGAGATCGGCGTGTTCGCGATGGAAGGGCAGGGGCTTACCGAGGTTCCCAACCCTTCGGCGCTCTTCCTCACGCACCGTGGTGAGCCCGTTAGCGGAACCAGCGTTTTCCCGGCCATCGAGGGGTCGCGGCCCGTCCTCGTCGAAATTCAAGCTTTGGTGGTCCGGCTTGCAAGCGGCGCAACGCCGCGGCGCGCCGCGGTCGGTTGGGATGGCGGCCGGCTGGCGATGATCCTCGCGGTGCTGGAAGCCCGCTGCGGACTCAGTTTCGCAACGGCGGAGGTCTATCTCAACGTCGCCGGCGGTTATCGCCTCAGCGACCCGGCGGCCGACCTCGCGGTCGCAGCAGCGCTTGTCTCGGCATTGTCGGAGCGGCCAGTGCCAAGCGAATGCGTCGTCCTTGGCGAGATCGCTTTATCTGGCGAGATCCGTCCGGTCGCGCACGCCGGGCTGAGGCTCAAGGAATCGGCGAAGCTGGGTTTCGAAACGGGCTGGGTGCCCAAGGGCATCAAGGGCGGGGAAGGGCTGAAGCTCGCCGAGTTCGCGAATCTGCGCCAGCTCGTCGATCAGATTCTCGGTCGCTAGCAGCATTGGCAGCCCCTCGGGTTGCGGTTCGTTGGGCTTCAGACCAATGAGCCGCCAATCGTGAACCTCCAGACCATCGAAAAACCCGGGGCGCAGGCCGAAGACGGCTTGCCGATCCCACGCCGCTACTGGTCTGTGATCAGCATCTGGCTGGCGCTGACGATGGCGGTGCTCGACGGGGCCATCGCCAATGTCGCGCTTCCGGTCATCGCTCATCAGCTCGGCGCCTCGCCCGCGGCGTCGGTGTGGGTGATCAATGCCTATCAGCTGACGATCACGATCCTGCTGCTGCCGCTCGCCGCGCTCGGCGACCGCATCGGCTACAAGTGCATCTACATCCCGGGACTCGCGCTGTTCACTTTGGGCTCAGTCGGCTGCGCGGCCGGTGGGACTCTGACGCTGCTGATCGCCGCGCGCGTGTTCCAGGGCATCGGCGCCGCCTGCATCATGAGCATGAACGCCGCGTTGGTGCGCGCGACCTATCCGGCGAGCATGCTCGGGCGAGGCATTGGCTATAATGCGATGGTCCTGTCGATCTCGGCCGCGGTCGGGCCGACGCTGGCGGCAATCATCCTCAGCGTCGCGACCTGGCAATGGCTGTTCCTGATTAACCTCCCGATCGGGATCGCCGCGCTGATCGTCGGCCGGAAAGCGCTTCCGGAGCCGCATGGCCACGGCCGTCCGTTCGACTGGCCGTCGGCGATGCTAAGCGCCGCGATGATGGGCCTCATCGTCTTCGGCGCCGAGACCTTCGCGCGCGAAAGCTCGTCCATCGGCTTTGCGATGGTGATTGTGGGCCTGTTGGCGGGCGGCGCGCTCGTCTGGCGCGAATGGGGAGTGCCAAATCCCCTCATGCCGCTCGACCTGTTGCGGATCCCGATCTTCACCTTGTCGATCTCGACTTCGGTCGTGTCGTTCGCGGCGCAGATGCTGGCTTATGTCTCGATCCCGTTCCTGTTCCAGTCGGTGCTCGGGCGCTCGGTCTTCGCGACGGGCCTTCTGATGACCCCGTGGCCGCTAGCGGTGGGAGTGGCAGCGCCGCTCGCCGGCCGCCTCGCGGATCGCATCAACGCGGGCCTGCTCGGCGGGATCGGCCTCGCCATCTTCGCGGCGGGGCTGTTCTTTCTGTCGCGGCTCGGCGCATCGCCCGACAATTTCGACATCGTGTGGCGGATGGCGCTTTGCGGTCTAGGCTTCGGGCTGTTTCAGTCGCCCAACAACCGCACGATCGTCAGCGCTGCCCCGAAGCCGCGGTCCGGCGCCGCCGGGGGGATGCTCGCCACGGCCCGCCTGCTCGGGCAGACCACGGGCGCAGTGGCCGTCGGCGTCGCGTTCCATCTTGCCGGAGTCCACGCCACGCCGACTTTGCTGTTCGCTGCGTCGATCGCGGCGCTTCTCGCTGCGGGCATCAGCTTGCTCCGCCTCAATGTAGCTCCTCCGGGCCGCGTCGCAGTCTACAAGCCGATTCTCGACTGAACTCGAAGGGCTTTCATCGGCTCCTGCCCTAAGCTAGCGCCGGGACGTGACCGCGCTCGACGTCTTCGTCTTCCTGCTGCTGATCGGCGGAGCCGCCGTCGGCTTCGTGCGCGGATTCGTTCACGAGGTCATTTCGATCCTCGCGTGGATCGTCGGGATCGCGATGCTGAAGCTGTTCCATACCCAGCTGTGGACCGGGCTCGAGAACACGTTTCACACCAGCGTCGCAGCGGGAGCGGTGCTCGCCTTCGCGCTGCTGTTCGTTCCAAGCTTCCTCATCGTGAAACTACTCGCGCGATCGCTCGGCGGGCGGACCAGGCGCCACTCGGTCCTCGGTCCGTTCGACCGGACGCTCGGCGGTGGGTTCGGACTGCTGAAGGGCCTGCTCGGAGCGACCCTGTTCTTCCTTCTCGCCAACCTCGCGACCGACATGGTCTACGGGCCGCAGGCCGACCGTCCCCACTGGATGACCAAGTCGCGGACCTATCCGCTGCTCAACGCCAGCGGCCGCTCGATCGTCGACTGGGTCGAGGCGCGGCGCCACCATCCTCCCCGGAACGGGGAGGGGGACCATCCGGAGGATGGTGGAGGGGCCGTGACGGCGCGGTCGACCCCTCCGTCAGCGCTTCGCGCTGCCACCTCCCCGTTCCGGGGAGGATCATGATCCGCCTCTACGACACGATGGCGCGTGAGAAGCGGGCGTTCGAACCGCTGAACCCTGAGCGGATTACGATGTATGTCTGCGGGCCCACCGTCTACGGCCGCGCCCATATCGGCAATGCGCGACCGGCGGTCGTGTTCGACACGCTCGCCCGCCTCATCCGCCACGAGTTCGGCGAGAATAGCCTCGTCTATGCGCGCAACGTCACCGACGTCGACGACAAGATCATCGCCTCAGCGGAGGAGGAGGGCGTCGATCCGTCGGTGATCACCGAGCGCCACGAACGCCACTATCTCGAGGACATGGGCGCGCTCGGCGTCGCCCCGCCCGATATCGCGCCGCATGCGACGCAGGAGATCGCGCCGATGGTCGCCATGATCGAGCGACTGATCGAGACCGGCCACGCCTATGAGGCGGAGGGCCACGTTCTCTTCTCTGTTCCGAGCGACCCCGATTACGGCGTGCTCAGCCGACGCGACCGCGAGCAGATGATCGCCGGCGCCCGCGTCGAGGTCGCGCCCTACAAGCGCGACCCCGCCGACTTCGTGCTGTGGAAGCCGAGCGCCGACGGTGTGATCGGCTGGGATTCGCCGTGGGGGAGGGGACGTCCCGGCTGGCACATCGAATGCTCGGCGATGATCCGCGCTCATCTCGGTAAGACGATCGACATCCATGGCGGCGGGCTCGACCTCATCTTCCCGCACCACGAGAATGAGATCGCGCAGAGCCGCTGCGCGCATGACGGAGCGCCGCTCGCCCGCTTCTGGGTCCACAACGGCTTCGTCGACATGGGCGCGGAGAAAATGTCGAAGAGCCTCGGCAACATCATCACGCCGGAGGCGCTGCTCGCGCGGGGGCATCGTGGCGAGACTTTGCGGCTGGCGTTGCTGTCGGCGCATTACAGATCGCCGCTTCCGTGGACGGAAGCGCTGGCGGAGCAGTCGAAGACGATCCTGGATAAGCTCTACCGTTTAGCGGGAGATGCTACGCCCGG
>DASTAU010000103.1:0-4969 GCA_035712425.1 Sphingomicrobium sp. | reverse complement strand
ACTTGAACCGCACGCTGCGCTGCTGGCGGAGACGGAGGGATTCGAACCCTCGGTACGGGAAATCCCCGTACGGCGGTTTAGCAAACCGCTGGTTTCAGCCACTCACCCACGTCTCCGGAAGCGGCACAAATGCAGGAAGGGTGGGCTATATAAGGGCAATTCCGAAGCTTCAACCGCAGGCGTCGGCTATTTCGGAATGACTTCCAACCGCATGTCGACGCTCATCGACTGGCCGGGATCGAGGACACGCATTCCGAGATCGGCCCAGTCGCCTTCCGGAGCATTGAGTGCGGCATTGGCGTGCGTAACCGGCTCGGCAACGAAAATTCCGCCTTCGGACGGCGAATAAAGCTGGAAGAATTTTGCCTCGGGGGAGGTCAGCCCCAGCTCGTACGGCCAGTCGGGGTCGCTCATCCGTGCTGCCCCGCCCCAATCGCCAAAGCCGTTGTCGAGATCCTGTCCGCAGACCAATCGATCCTGGAGGTCATAGCGCCCTTGGGCAGGAACTTTGTCGACTGGAAGAACCTTCTCGTCGATCGTCCATGCGCAGCGGACCTCGGTCTCGATCCGCGTTTGAGCGCCGCAGGGAAAATAGGGGTGGAAGCCGAGGCCACACGGCATCGGCTCGCTACTGTTGTTTCGACAGGTCAACCGAGCCGAAAGCCCGCGTTCGTCGAGTGCGAACTCCTGCGTAGCCTCGTACGCCCACGGCCATTCGCCCGGTTCATGACGATAGCTGAGCGCTGCGCTCGCTTCCCGGCGTATCTCCACCGTCCAGGGGTTCAACCAACCCTGTCCGTGCAGCGGACTGGGATCGCCGGCCATGTTCGGCTGGAGCCGAACCTCTCTTCCGCGAAATGTGAATCGCCCATCGCGGATTCGATTCACGTAGGGCACGAGCGGGAAGCAGGCGGCGTCGACCACTTTTTCGAGCGGGCTGTGGCATTTGCGCAATATCGACCGCGACCCCCCTTCGCCGCTCCACTCGAATGCGGAAATTGCTCCGCCAATCGAAGGGCTTAGCGCTAGCCGCAACGGACCAGCGGAGAGACTTACGAGGTCGACTTCTGAAGGTTTCATTTCAAGACTGTTCACAGGCAAGCAACTTCGCTGGGGATAAGACTCGAATATGCGTTGCGCGAGGAATCGCGCCAAAGGTAACTAACGCCCCGGGGCCGGGGAGGGTCGCAAATGAAGAGACGCGTCAAGGAGTTCGTCGAGATCGACGAACATGTCTCGCTCGAAGAGCTGATTGGGAAACTGGCTGAAATCCGCGACAGCCTTCCCGACGGGTGTGAAGCGGAGCTGAGGCTTCGCGGCGACGAAGTTTTCGGACGCCGGATCACCATCTCCTACTTCCGCGAGCAGACCGACGAGGAAGCCGAGCTCGAGAAGCGCTACGCCGAGGCCTCGCGTGAAGCGAAGGAGAAGGAGCTCGAGCGGCTCCAGGCCGAGCTCGGTGTGGTTTGCTACGCCGCGCCCGGAAAGCGCGGGAAGCTTCGGATCGTCGCCTAGGCCGTCGCGCCTGGCCGGAAGTTCAGCGCCAGGCCGTTCATGCAATAGCGAAGGCCTGTGGGCTTCGGCCCGTCGTCGAACACGTGTCCGAGATGGCCGCCGCAACGCTCGCACAAGACTTCGGTGCGCTCCATGAAATCGCTGTGATCGGCCCGCGTCACCACTGCATGAGGCAGGACCCGGTAAAAGCTCGGCCACCCGGTGCCGCTTTCAAACTTCGTCGCCGAATTGAACAGCGGCAGGCCGCATCCCGCACAAACGAACGTGCCCTTGCGATGCTCGTTGAGGAGCGGGCTCGAGAACGGCCGTTCGGTCGCGGCCTCGCGAAGAACGGCGTAACGCTGAGCCCCGAGCAAGTGCTGCCACTGTTGTGGCGTGTGACTCACCGTGAAATGCATTTCCGCACCATTCCCGGCGGTCGCTCGCCCGAACACCAGCAGGGCGACTCCGCCCATGCCGGCAAGGCCGACGAACGATCGGCGGGATAGTGATTCGGCAGTCATTTCCAACTCCTGAAGCTTTCGTCTCTATATACGGCCGACGAGCTGCTTCGGATGCACCAGGTCACGCCTCGCTGAGCGACCCGGACGCGACCACGGGACCAGTCGGCGCCCCAGTCGGCGAACCCCCGGGTGGCTCGACCGAGATCGCGATCGTCGCGCCCTGCTGAAGCAGTTTCGCCAACGTGTCCGCGAGCCGCATGTGCATCTGCTTTCCTGAGCCCATCGTCCCGAGCGAGCGCGGCTTGCCGTCGGCCGGGATGACCCAAAGCTCGTGGGAGTGGGCCGGGTCGGATTTCATGTCGCCCGCAACCGCGAGGACGAGCTGCCGCGCCGCCGGATCCCAGCTTGCGACGACCTTCATCTGCTGTTGCCGGTCTCCCAGCATCGCGACGAGCGGCGCCGCCGCCGGTTGCACGACAGGAACAGGCGCGCGGGTGGTGGTCCGTGGAATTCCGGTGACAAGGACGATCGCGAGACAGGCGGCAAGCGCGCTCATCGCCGCGGCGATTCCGCGCCATTGGTTCACGCTGCGGCGCAACTGGACGACGTTACCGCCGTCCTCCGTCGGGCCGATTCGATTCTGGATGTTTGCCCAGGCGCCGCTCGGCGCGGCAACGGGTTCGGCCTCGTCCAGAATCGGCGCCAGGCGACCAGACCAACGTGCGACGTCCGCCCTGAACTGCGCATCCGTTTGGGCCAGGTCGCGTGCGCGCCGAAGCTCATCGCCGGTGAGAACGCCAAGCGCATATTCGGCGGCGAGATCGGCCGGCGCTGAAGGAGGATCGGGTTCGTCGATCATCGTTCCAGGCACCCACGGAGCCGCTGCAAGCCGCGGCGAATCCAGCTTTTCATCGTTCCGAGGGGCACACCCTCGCGTTCAGCCAGCTCCGGATAACTCGCTCCATCGAGAAAGGCCGACCGGATCATCGAGCGGGAACGCTCCTCCAACTGTTCGAGACAGCGACCGAGACGAGCCGCATTATCCGCCTGCTCGACAATGTCGAATGCGGAGGGACTCTCGTCCTCTATATGCGCCGCAGCCTCGATCGCGTCGGTCCCGACCGAGCGGCGGCGCAAGCGGTCGATTGCCCGGTTGCGGGCGAGAACAGCGAGCCAGGTGATCGCTCCTGCTTTCGACGGGTCGAACCGGCCGGCCTTTTCCCAGACGATGACATAGACGTCCTGAAGCACATCCTGGGCTTCGGCTTCACTTCCGAGCAGGCGAAGGCAAATCCCGTAGAGCTTGGCCGAAGTGCGATCATAGAGCGAAGCGAAGGCCTGCCGATCCCCGCGCGATACGGCTTCCAGCAGCGCCACAAGCTCGCCGCTCCCGCTTCCCGCATGAAGTTCCGACCCGCCGTCCATTGCGCGCTTCATGCCCGCTCGTACTAAGGGTGAAAAGGGCATCGCGGCGGAAGAAGGCGGACAAGCGGCATAACTTGTCATCCAAACCTCCTTCCGCCGCGGCGCGCCCGCACAACAGGGAGCAGCGGGCGCTTTTCGGTCAGGGCATCAGCACTGCGTCGACGACATGGATCACGCCATTCGACTGCATCACATTGGGGATGGTGATCCGCGCCTTGTTGCCCTTCGAATCGATCACCCACCATGCGTCACCCGATTTGCGGAACATGAGGTTCTCGCCTTCGACAGTCTTCAATGTCGCAGTGCCGCCGTGCTTGGCGGCCATCGCTGCAATCTGCTGCGCTGTGATCCGCCCTGGCACGACGTGATAGGTCAAAATTTTGTCGAGCATCGCCTTGTTTTCCGGCTTGACGAGGGTCTCGACAGTGCCCGCGGGCAGCTTGGCGAAGGCTTCGTTCGTGGGTGCGAAAACCGTGAAGGGTCCCCTGCCCGATAGCGTATCGACGAGCCCGCCGGCTTTGACGGCAGCCACCAACGTCGTGTGGTCCTTCGAATTCACGGCATTCTGGACGATGTTGCGCGTCGAATACATCGGAGCGCCGCCGACCATCGGGTTTGCCGAAGCCGGCGCCGCTATCGCGAGCGACAGCGCCGCGGTGGCCAACAACGGCATGCGAGAAATGAACATGGAACTTTCCTCCTGGCTCACAGCACAGATCGGCTGCGGAGGAGATACGGGACGAACTGCGCAGCGGATGCGTTTCTGCTCGCCGCGCATCCGAAACGGGCCCGCGGCCGTATTTTGCTGCAACGGGGAATGAATTCCGGCAACGGGGCAGCCGGGCAGCGAAGAGAACGGAATAGAAATGCTTCTGATCCTGCTCGCTTATTTCGGCGGCATCCTGACGATCCTCAGCCCGTGCATCCTGCCGGTGCTGCCCTTTGTGTTCGCCCGCGCCGATCGATCGTTCATTCGAAACACGCTTCCGATGCTCGCCGGAATGGCCGCGACCTTTGCGATCGTCGCGACGCTTGCGGCAGTGGGCGGCGGATGGGCGGTGCGGGCCAATGCGATCGGCCGCTGGGCGGCGCTGATTCTTCTCGCGCTATTCGGAATCGCGCTCGTCTTTCCTAGCGTTTCGGATCGCCTGACGCGGCCGGTCGTGGCCCTTGGCTCCCGGCTGACGGAGAAGCAGGGGCAGCAGGACAGCATCTGGTCTTCTGTCATACTTGGAATCGCGACGGGCCTGCTCTGGGCGCCGTGCGCAGGACCGATCCTCGGGATCATCTTCACTGCCGCCGCGCTTCAGGGTGCGAGCTTCAACACTACCCTGCTCTTGCTCGCTTACGCCCTCGGCGCCGCCACCTCACTTGCGCTGGCACTGCTCGTTGGTGGTAAGGTCTTCGCACGGATGAAGAAGTCGCTCGGCGCCAGCGAGCGCATCCGCCAGGTGCTCGGCGTGCTCGTTCTTGTCGGCGTCGCCGCCATCGCTCTCGGCCTCGACACCAAGGTGCTGTCGAAGATTTCGAGCGCTCAGACAGCGAGTCTCGAGTCCGGTCTCGCCCGCCGCCTCGGCGCGAGCCAG
>DASTAU010000102.1:0-9565 GCA_035712425.1 Sphingomicrobium sp. | reverse complement strand
GCTTCATGGCGGATCGGTGATGAGCTTCATCGACATGTCGATGTTCGCCGGCGGGCTGTGCGCCGGCATGGAGCGCGGGCATTATGTGACGCTCGACCTGACGACGCATTTCCTGGCGCGCGGGCGCCCGGGCTCGCCGCTGGACGCACATGTCGAGTTGGTGAAGCAGACGCGCGGCCACGCGTTTCTGCAGGGTGTCGTCCACCAGAACGGCTCCCCCTGCTACAGCTTCACCGGCACGTTGAAGCGAATCCGCGAGCGCAACGCGCCCGCATGACCGGCCCCGTCCGGTCGGCCTACGACCAGCTGATCGCCGCAAATGAGCTGAAGCCCGATCCCGCCCAGGCACGGGCCGTGGGGGCGCTGGATCGGGTCGCGGCGGCGCTTGGAAATGGCGGCAACTTCTTGTCGCGCCTGTTCGGCTCGGATTCCAAAGGGCCTGCCGGTGCCTATCTCTGGGGCGGCGTCGGGCGCGGTAAGTCGATGCTGATGGACCTCGCCTTTGCGCACATCAATGTCGAGCCGAAGCGGCGTGTGCATTTCCACGAATTCATGCTCGAAACCCATTCGCGGCTGAGGGTCGTTCGGGAGCGGCACGACGGCGACCCGATCGAGCCGGTCGCCGAGCAGATTGCGGAAGAGGCGAAACTGCTCTGCTTCGACGAGATGCAGGTGACGAATCCCGCTGACGCCATGATCCTGTCGCGGCTGTTCGGGAAATTGCTCGAAGAAGGCGTGAAGGTCGTCACCACGTCAAACCGACCGCCGGCGGATCTCTACAAGGACGGGCTCAACCGTGACCTGTTCCTGCCGTTCATCAAGCTGATCGAGCGCAGAATGCTGGTGGTGCCGGTGGATGGGCCGACCGACTATCGCCTGGAACGCCTGACGGGAGTCGAAGTGTGGCACGTGCCCAACGGACCGGAAGCCACCGCAGACCTTAGCCGCGCTTTCTTTCAGCTGACCGATTATCCCGTCGAGGATCGCGCCAAGGTCCCGGCGGAGGATATCGACGTCGGCGGCGGCCGCACGCTCCACGTGCCGAAGAGCCTGAAGGGCGTCGCCGTCTTTTCCTTCAAGCGCCTGTGCGGAGAACCCCGCGGCGCCGCGGACTATCTCGCCATCGCGCGGCGCTATCACACCGTGATCATCGTCGGCATTCCGGTGATGGGTCCGGACATGCGGAACGAGGCGTCGCGCTTCGTCACGCTGATCGATGCGCTCTACGAGCATAAGGTGAAGCTGCTGGCTGCAGCGGACGCCGAGCCTGACGGGCTATATCCCTCAGGCGACGGCAGCTTCGAGTTCCAACGAACCGTCAGCCGCCTCGAGGAGATGCGCGGCGCCGACTATCTGGCGCAAGGACACGGCACGGTTTAGCCTCACCCCCTCACAGCGGGAGGGCAGGATGATCGTCACCACAACCGAGAATGTCGCCGGACAGCGGACGGTCGAGGCATTGGGGCAGGTCTTCGGAGTCGTCGTCCGAAGCCGAAGCATCGGCGGCAATATCGCCGCAGCGCTTCGGTCGATCGCGGGCGGCGAGATCACCGAATATACTGCGCTGGTCGAGGAAACCCGGCGGCATGCGGTCGATCGACTGGTCGCCAACGCGACCGCAATGGGCGCCAATGCCGTCGTGATGATGCGGTTCGACTCCGGAGAGATCGGCCAGACGATGAACGAAGTGGTCGCCTACGGCACGGCTGTCAGGATCGAACCGGCGTGACGGGCGGTTGGCGCCGTCTGGCGTTGATCGCGGGTGCGGTCCTGGCGATTTGCGGCGTTGCGCTTTGGACCTATGGCGGCGGGCCGATGCTTCTCATCGCCGGCACGCTGGCGATGATTACCGCGGCGCTCGAGCCGATCTACGGCCGCGCCGGCGGAAGGCCGCGAGACGGTGATTGGCGGCCCACCGAAGAGAAATTCATCGATCCCGAAAGCGGCAAGCTCGTCACCGTGTGGTTCGATCCGGCGAGCGGCGAGCGCCGCTACGTTGCGGACGATCAGGCCCCTCCAGGCAAATGACTCTGCCGTAACTTGACGCTGCGGCGTGAGCGCGTAGCGTCCTGCAACTCATTCAGGGGGTGAACCATGCGAATTGCGCTCGGACTCTTGCTTGCCTTCAGTGCGACCTCTGCCCTCGCGGCACCGGACCCACGGACCTTGCCGACCAAGCTGGAGCCGGCCTGGCAGGCGAAAACTCGAGCCGTGTTCAAGCAGGCGATCGAGATTCCGAGCGTTCACAATCGCGGGCAGATGCACCGGATGGCGACGCTTCTTGCCGACCAGTTCAAGGCTGCGGGCATCCCGGCCTCCGACATCCATTTCATGCCGTACGAGTCGCTTCCCGGCGACAATACCGAAGCCCTCATCGTCCGGTGGCGCTCGCCGCATCCGGTCAAGAAGCCGATGCTGATCCTCGGCCATATGGATGTCGTCGAAGCGAAGCGCTCCGACTGGACCTTCGATCCGTTCGTGTTCCGCGAGCAGGACGGCTATTTCCTCGGCCGCGGCACCAGCGACATGAAGAACGGCGACGTCGCGACGACGATGGCTGCCGTCAAGCTGATGAGCGAGGGGTTCAAGCCAGACCGCGATATCATCTTCTTCTACAGCGGCGACGAAGAGACCCGCGGTCAGGGCGCGACTTTGGCGTCAACCAAGTGGCGCAACCTGGTGGACGCCGAGTTCGGGTTGAACGCGGATGGAGGTTGCCCTTCATACGACGAGCAATTCCGCCCGCTGGGCTGCGGGATCTCGATGGCCGAGAAGACCTTCCAGACCTATTTCCTGACGACGCACAACCCGGGCGGGCACAGCAGCCGGCCGCGCCCCGACAATGCGATCTACGATCTCGCCGATGCGTTGAAGAAGGTGCAGGGCTATCGCTTCCAGCCGATGCAGAACGACGTCACGCGCGCTTATTTCGAGGTGCGCGCGAAGCAGGAGGGCAACAACCCGCTGGGTCAGCAAATCCGCGCCTGGCTCGCCAATCCGAACGACGGCGCGGCAGCGGACGCGATCGAGGCGAATCCGCTCGAGGTGGGCCTGACGCGTACGCGTTGCGTTGCGACCATGCTGAGCGGTGGCCACGCCGACAACGCCCTTCCGCAGAGCGCGACCGCGACGGTCAACTGCCGGATCTTCCCGGGTGTTCAACCGACTGCCGTTCAGGCCGAGCTTCAGAAGCTCGTCGGACCGAATGTCGAGGTGAAGCCCGATCCGGAGTTTATCGGCCAGCCGACGCCGGCTTCGCCGCTTCGTGCGGACGTCGTACAGGCGGTGACCTCAGCGATCCAGAGCCTCGATGGCCCGGAGATGACCGTCTATCCCGAGATGTCGACGGGGGCGAGCGACGGCAGCTTCTTCCGCGCACAGGGAATCCCGGTTTACGACATCGACGGAAGCTGGGGGATTTCGCCGATCGACGAGCGCGCCCACGGCCTCGACGAGCGAATTCCGGTCCGCGCGATGTACGACGACGTCGTCTACTGGCAGATGATTTACAAGTCGCTCGCCGGTTCGGGCACAGCCGCTACGCCGGCGCAAGCTCCCGCGCAGCCTGTAGCACCTCCTGAGCGTGGTTAGGGACCTTCACCTTCCGCCACGCACGTAGGATTCGACCATCGGCGCCGATCAAATAGGTCGCGCGCTCCATCCCCATATACTTGCGGCCGTACATCGACTTCTGGACCCAGGTTCCGAACGCGTTCGAAACCTCGCCGTCGGCATCGGAGACGAGCGGAACGGCGAGGTCGTATTTGCCGATGAATTTCTCATGGGCCTTCATGGGGTCGCGCGACAGGCCGATCACCTTGACGCCGGCTTTCTTGAAGTCGCCGGCAAGCGCGGTGAAATCCTGCGCCTCGCGCGTGCAGCCCGACGTGTCGTCCTTAGGGTAGAAGTAGAGCACCAGCGGCTGACCCGGCGAGGCCAGATTGACGCTGCTTCCGTCCGTCGCGGTTACGGTGATAGTCGGGGCCTTGTCGCCTTCGTTGATCATCACGCCCTCTCTTTGATGCTGTTCCAGAGTCTCGCGATGCTGTGGCGCGCCGCGTCATGCTCCGCAAGAAGCTCGTCCCAGTTTGCGGCGCCGCAGGATTCGGCGACGAGCTGCCACGTGTCCGGCGTCGGCTTCACATCGCCGGGCGCGACGAGCCGCATCATCACTAACATGCGCGATAGCAACTTTAACGAAGCGACAACATTTGCATTAACTAAACTGTCCGTCGCAAGGGCTTCGAGCGCATCTTCGAGCCGGGTGAAGAGCCCGACATGGGTCGTGAGTTGGAGCACGTGCGTGGCGAATTCGAGATCGACCAGGCCGCCGGGTCCGAGCTTTACGTCGAGCGGGCTCTTTGCGGGCTTGTGCCGCTCCATCTCCGCCCGCATTTTCACGGCGTCGGCGATGACCTTGGGGGGATCGCGCTCCATTTTGAGAATGTCGTGGATCATCGCCGAAATGCGCTCACGCGCTTCCGTTGAGCCGAAGACAGGACGGGCGCGGCACAAAGCCATATGCTCCCAGGTCCACGCTTCCTTGCGCTGATATTGCTCGAACGCTTCGGTCGAGACGACCAGCATGCCCTTGGCTCCGCCCGGCCGAAGGCGCACGTCGACGTCGTAAAGAGGCCCCGACGCCGTCGGGACGCTGAGCGCCGCCGTCACCCGGCTGGCGAGCCGATTGAAATAGTCGTTGGGGCCGAGCGGCTTCGCTCCGTCCGACGTTCCGCCTTCGGCAGTGTGAAGGTAGATGATGTCGAGATCGGACGCCTGGGTCAGCGAACAGCCGCCGAACCGACCAAGGGCGAGGACGACCAGCTCTGCATTTGGAAAGCGTCCGTGAGCCTTGGCGAACTCGTTTCCCGCAGCGTTCCCAAGCGCCATCAGCGCGCCCTCCGCCACTTGCGAATAGCCTTCGGTGACCTCGAGCGGGTCACGGCGCTGGTCGATCAGCTGGACGCCGAGCGCGAACCTCCGTTCGTTGACGATTCGCCGCGTCCGGTCGAGCGCCATGTCATAATCCTGCCCGCGCATTGCCGTGGTGAGGCGCTGGGCGAATTCGTCCGCGGGCGGCGGCATCGCGAAGCTCGACTCGTCGAACAGGCCTTCGAACAGTTCGGGGCGGCGGGCCAGCTGGTCGGCCAGCGTCGGTGCGTGGGCGAGAACCTTGGCGAGGAGCTGCGCGAGCTCCGGCCTTGCCTCGAGAAGGCGGAAGAAATTCACACCGCTCGAAAGCCGCTCGACGATGTCGCCGAGCCGGTTCAGCGCATGGTCCGGATGACCGCCGGTCGCAATTGCGGGAAGGAGCGAGGGAAGCATTGCTTCGAACGCCTGCCTCGCCGCCGGCGAACGGAGCGATCTGGCCTTGCCGGATCGCCAGTGCGAGACATGGCGGGCCGCGGCTTCGGGGTCGGTGAACCCGAGGGCCACTAGGTCGGACCGAAGAATATCGGCGTCGTTTGACAATTGCGTTCGCTCGTCGGGCGCCAAACTGTCGAAAATGCGGCCCACGGCTTCAGTTCGAGGGCGAAGTTCCTCGAGCAGCGCGGGACCGTCTGAAACGCCATGCAGCCGCGCGACATTGTCGAGCGCTTCGGGGTCGGCCGGCAAAAGATGCGTCTGCGCGTCTTCGACCATCTGGACACGATGCTCGACGGTCCGCAGCAGTCGATATGTCTGGGCGAGATCGTCCGCCGTCGAGCGGTCGAGACGGCCGGCGGCGACCAGCGTTTCTATTGCGTCCAACGTCGCGGGAGCGCGTACCGACGGATCGCGGCCGCCATGGATCATTTGCTGGATCTGCACGTAGAATTCGGCCTCGCGGATCCCGCCGCGGCCGCGCTTCAGGTCGAATCCCGGCCCGATCGTGGCGCCTTGAGCGAAATGGTCCCGGATTCGTGCCGAAATCTGCCGAACTTCGTCGATCACGCCGAAATCCAGCGAGCGGCGCCACACGAAGGGAGCGATGGCGTCGAGGAAACGCTGCCCAAGAGCGATATCGCCCGCCGCGGCCCGAGCGCGGATGAAAGCAGCGCGCTCCCACGGCTCGGCGTTCGATTCATAGTGCGAGATGGCGGCGTCGACGGGGAGGGCGATCGGCGTGACCTCGGGCGTCGGACGAAGCCGGAGGTCGACTCGCTCGACATAACCATCCTCGGTGCGCTTCTGCAGCAATTCGATCATGCGGCGACCGATTCGAACGGCGGCCTCGCCGGCGTCGTCGCGTTCGCGCCGCGGCAATTTTGCTGGATCGAACAGGAGCAGCAAATCCACGTCGGATGAATAATTGAGCTCGTGGCTGCCGAGCTTTCCCATCGCGATGACGGCGAAGCCTTGGGCCGGCGATTCGGGCGTTCGTTCCGCAATTGCAGCCGCGACGGCTTCGTCGATCGCCCGATCCGCGAAATCGGACAGAAGCGCCGTCACTTGCTCCAGCGGAAGCTCGCCGGACAAATCGCCAAGCGCCACAGCCAGAGCGAGCGCATGCCGCTGCCGGCGCAGTTGCCGGCCGATGTCCCCTTCGTTCGGTCGGGAAAGGGCAAGCTGCGCGGCCGCCGCGGCGCCATCATCGACAAACTGCCGAACGATATCCTCGTGCGCAATCAATGCCTCGCGGAGGAAAGGAGAATGGTGCTGAGCGCGCTCGATCGCGCCCTCGCGAGCCTCTCCAATCGCTGCGGATCGTTCGCGACTCATTACCGTAATTTCAGCAGTTTTCGGCCCATCGGCAGGAAACTTCCTCGCGCTTTTGGTCGTTTGCAAGGTGATGAAGTTGGAACGGGAAAGTGATGTGACCTCGGAAATGAACTCTATGGACCGTCGAGTCATCAGGGTTGATTTCCCGTCCGCCCACGCCGGGATTACGGCCGCGCTCCGCCGCGCCTTCGAGGCTGCGGCGTCGGAGCCGAGCGACCGCGATTTTTCGGAGCTTCTGCGCCGGCTGAATTGACCGCGTGATCCCGGCGCAGGCCGGGATCCACTCTTGGTCAGCCGTGATCGCGGCTCAATTCGTCCACTTCGCCCATGATCGTCTGAAGCGCCGACTTGTCGGGATCGGTCCTGTGCTGGCGCCGTGACGGAAGCTTGCCGCTCGACAGCAATTGCTCGAGCGCGACGCGACCGCGAGCAACGCGGCTCTTGATCGTTCCAACGGCGCAGCCGCAGATTTCCGCCGCCTCTTCGTAGGCGAAGCCGCCAGCGCCAACGAGAATCAGCGCCTCGCGCTGGGGCTGGGGCAAATGCATCAGGGCGCGCTGCATGTCGCCAAGCTCGATGTGCCGATCCTGGCTCGCGGGGGCCGCGAGGATCTTCGACGCGGTGATATCGTCCCACTCGCCCTTGAAGCGGGCGCGGCGCATCTGGCTGAGGAATAGATTGCGCAAGATAATGAAGGTCCAGGCGCGCATGTTCGTGCCGGCCTGGAAGCGCTTGCGTGCGGCCCATGCCTTCAACAGCGTTTCCTGGACGAGGTCGTCGGCAAGATCGCGGCTTCCGGAGAGAGAACGGCCGAAGGCGCGCAGATGCGGGATAACCGCCGCGAGCTGCTCCTTGAACTCGGGGTCGGGCAGCGGAACCGGTTCGGCCGAATGGCTTACTGGTCGGTCCTCTTGGCGATCTTCAGTCAAACTAGACCCCACCCTGTACGAGCGCGCGACCTTGGCCGCACGCAGTTGGATCGAACATGAACGATGCCCGCAACGAGGAGGTAGGGACTCAGGGTCTGCCGGCCAAGACGATCACCGCAAAAATGATGATCACCAGCAGGGTTCCTATGACCAGGACGTTCCGCGCAACGCCCGGCGTGGAGCCAGCGCGCGCCTCAGTCGTCGTTTCAACGACCGAGGGTTCGGAATGTCTCGGGTCAGCCATTATGCTCTCGTCACGAAAATCAACGTTCCTCCGGCCAACGCGCCGACCGGAGTCGTGTTCCCGATGGCGGTTCAGGCTGCCGGAACGGTCGCCGCGTCGAAGAAAAGAGCCTGGGCGATCGCCGCTTTCACGGTCGACCGCTGGAACGGCTTGGTGATGAGGAAGGTCGGCTCCGGACGGGTTCCAGTCAGCAGCCTCTCGGGGAACGCGGTGATGAAGATCACCGGCACGGAGAATTCCGCGAGAATATCCTTCACCGCATCGATCCCGCTCGAATCGTCGGCGAGCTGGATGTCGGCAAGCACCAGTCCCGGCGGGTGCTGGCGTGCCTGGGCCACCGCTTCGTCCCGGGTGACCGCCACTCCGGTGACGTTATGCCCGAGGTCGCGGACGATGGTCTCGATATCCATCGCGATGATCGGCTCGTCCTCGATGATAAGAACGTCAGCCAGGGTCTGCCGTTCGATTTCCTCGAGCGCTTCGGCAACGAGGGAATCCACATCGGCGGGACTGACGTCGATCAGATATGCCGTTTCCTCGGAGGAAAAGCCTTCGAGCGAGGTGAGCAGGAGCGCCTGTCGTGACAGCGGCGTAATCCGCGACAGCCGCGCATGCGCGATGGCTTCCGCGCCCACCGGGCTCTTCGAAGGCTCTTCGCCCTCCTCGACATTGGCCGTCGACCAAATCGCGTGGAATGTCTTGTAGAGGCCGAGCCGCGGATCGACATCGCGCGGAAACTCGTCGGGTTTGGCGACGATCGCTTCAAGAGTCGCGCGGACGAATGCATCGCCGTGCGCCTGGCTGCCGGTGAGGGCGCGCGCATAGCGGCGCAAGAAGGGCAGGTGCGGAGCAAGTTCCTGGCCAAGGGACATAGTCGGGTATTCTCCCTCGAAATCTAGTTTTGCGGCGTCTTTGGCGAGACGCCCTTATTGTTGCAACCCTGGAAGAACCTCTGTTGCATCGCTGCACCGCCCCCAAGAGAAGTAGCTCGCATGTGGAACCAAGCATCGGCCATTTGGTTTCCGATCACTGGTCCCGGAACGTTGCGGCACTGAATATTCAGGCCCAGCGACCGGCTCGCTGCGTATCGAAGCGGGGCACTGACGACCGTAACCGTTGCGCCGCGCACGAAGGTTTGTATGAGCGCGCCGAGAACCCGCGCTAGGGGGGACGAGGAGTTGAGTGCCAGGAAAGGAAGCGACACGGAGGGAGCCGGCAATTCCAGGCCCTCGAAAAAGTCGAAGGCTTCCGAACGATCAGGCGGCGGCCGGGGGGGCGCTCGTGGTGGCGGTCAGAAATCGCGTTCCGGCGAGATCGGCCGGGCGCTTCGCTCGGCTTATGACGATACCCTGCGGGAGCCGGTCCCCGACGACTTTCTCAACCTCATCGGCAAGCTCGCCTAGCCGATTCGAGGTTAGCCCATGACAGTCGCGGAGCGCTTTGCGCGGCTGCCGACTGCGGGCAAGCTACTCCTCATTCTCACAGCCGTCCTGCTGCCGATCGGTGCGGCGCTCGCCTGGCTTGGCGAAATCGGGATTCGGCAGGCCAATTCGGCACTTCTTCAGCGCAGCGACGATCAGGCGCGGCTCGCCGCTAGCTCGGTGGAAAGTCTGTTTGCTCGCAATGCGCTGGCGCTGCGAATCGCCGCCAACGGAGCACTCGCGGACAATGGGGGCAATACATGCGATCG
>DASTAU010000101.1:0-8538 GCA_035712425.1 Sphingomicrobium sp. | reverse complement strand
CGTCAACGTGCGCGGCACCGGCCTCAAGCCCGAAATCACCTTCGCGAGCTCGCCGCCCCTTCCGCAGGACGAGCTGCTGTCGCGGATCCTGTTCGGGACCTCGATCACCAACCTTTCCGCACCGGAAGCGCTCCAGCTCGCCTCGGCGGTCGCCGCGCTCCAGTCGGGCTCCGGAAGCCTCGACCCGATCAACGCGCTTCGAAAAGCCGTCGGCCTCGATCGCCTCCGCATCGTGCCCGCCGACGTGGCGACCGGACAGAAAACCGCGATCGGCGCGGGCAAATACATCACCCGCAAGCTCTACGTCGAAGTCGTGACCGACGGCGCTGGCTACTCCGCGACGCAGGTCGAATATCAGATGACGCGGTGGCTATCGCTCTTATCCACCGTATCGACCATCGGCCGCGCAAGCGCGAGCGTTCGCATCAGCAAGGATTATTAGCGACGACGGCTGTTGTCGCTACGGCCGTATCGTTGCATCAGGCCGTTGGGGGTAAGCGATGAGCGTCTTTGAATATGTCTTTTCGCTCTATTCGCTCCTTCTCGGGCTCGCATTGGCGCAGCTCCTCGGCGGATTGGCGAAGATCGTGGAGGCGCGCGGGAAGGTTCGTTTGGGCTGGCCTACCGGGCTGCTCGCGTTGGTCATGATGACGAGCCTGACGATCTCATGGGAAATTGCGTGGCGAGCACGCGACGCGATACCGGACAATTCAGCCGCGCTGTTCGCGTCTCTGCTCATCTGCAGTCTTCTGTTCTTCGGGACGGCGCTCGTGCTGCCTAGCAATGCAGCGGAGAGGGGCAACCTCGATGATCATTTCTTCGCCGAGAAAGGAAAGGTCCTCGGGTGCCTCCTTGCGGCAAACCTGCTTGCCTACGGATCGCGATACGCTCTCATCGGTCCTTCGACCTTCGCCTACTTCAGCTGGGCCGATTGGCTCGAGCTTGGACTGTTTCTCGCCGGGTGCGTCGCGGGCATTTTCGTCACCGCACGAAAGCCGATCATCGCAATCCTTGCGATGCTGGCGTTCCTGAACCTGATCGATCCCGTATCGACGTTGCTGGAGAGATGAGGTTCCTGCGTCAGTTCGCGCACATGACCTTATCGTCATGCCGGGCTTGACCCGGAACCCACCTTCTTTTCTACCGGCCAAGAACAGGCTGGTCCCGGCTCAAGGGCCCCCATCAAAGTACTACTTTGATGGGAACCCAGGGCCGGGATGACGGGAGGGGCAGGCCGGCATGAAAAACTGGAACGTGCGCAAGCAGGTGGTCGCCCGGGAGGACATGCCCGAGGAGCACCGGCTCAAGCAGTCGCTCTCCTGGCCGCATCTCGTCGCGCTCGGCGTCGGGGCGATCGTCGGCACGGGGATCCTGACGCTGATCGGAGTCGGCGCCGGAAAGGCCGGCCCGGCGGTCATCCTGTCCTTCGCCATCGCCGGCGTGATCTGCGCTTGCGCCGCGCTTGCTTATGCAGAAGTCGCGACGATGATCCCCGCGTCGGGATCAGCCTATACTTACTCCTACGTCGTGTTCGGCGAGCTGATCGCCTGGATGATCGGAGTCGCGCTGATCCTCGAATATACGCTGGTGGTCAGCGCGGTCGCGGTCGGTTGGTCGGGCTATGCGGCGGGCTTTCTGAAATCGATCGGCCTCGGCCTTCCCGACGCGCTGATCCAGGGACCCGAGCTAGGCGGGATCGTCAACGTGCCGGCAATCTTCATCATCGTCGTCGTCGCAGGAATGCTGATTGGCGGTACCCGCGAGAGCGCCACCGTCAACGCCATCCTCGTCGTCATCAAGATGGCTGCGCTGGCGCTGTTCATCGCGGTCTGCCTGCCGGTGTTCGATCCTTCCCACTTCCACCCCTTCATGCCTTACGGTTTCCCGAGGAGCGGCCCGTCCGGAAGCGAGGTCGGCGTGATGGCCGCCGCCGCGATCATCTTCTTCGCCTTCTACGGTTTCGACGCCATCGCGACCGCGGCGGAGGAAACCAAGAATCCTGGCCGCGATCTCGCGATCGGGATCGTCGGGTCGATGCTGGTGTGCGTGGCCATCTACATGGCGGTCGCGGCGGCGGCGATCGGAGCGGTCGTCACCAGCGGCTTTGCCGACAGCCCGGAGCCGCTGGCGCTGATCCTGCGAGAGATTGGCAAGCCCTGGGCCGCGCGGATACTCGGCGCGGCGGCGGTGATCGCGCTTCCCACCGTCATCCTCGCCTTCTTCTACGGGCAGAGCCGGATCTTCTTCACCGTCGCCCGCGACGGATTGCTGCCGAGCTCGCTCGCTCGCGTCTCCCGGCGCGGCACTCCGGTGCGCATTACCATCTTCACCGCGATCGTGACGTCGGTGTTCGCCGGGTTGATCCCGCTCGCATCGATTGCCGCGCTGGCCAATGCCGGCACGCTCGCCGCCTTCGTCGCGGTTTGCTCCGCAATGCTGGTGCTCCGCCGCCGCGAGCCCGATCGCGAGCGCAAGTTCAGGGCGCCGCTCGCACCGGTGGTCGGCGTCGTCGGCATCCTCGGCTGCATCTATCTCTTCATCAGCCTGCCGGATCGAACGCAGCTCTTTTTCCTCACCGCGCAGGTGATCGGGATCGGACTTTACCTCATTTACGGGAGCGGCGCCGCCGAGCGTGCGCGCGCAAGTTGATCAGCGGCCGAGGAAGCTGTCGAGCTGCTGCTTGAGCTCGCCCACCGACAAGCGCTTCCAATGGTCGCTCCACGGCGTCTCGTTCGAAGCGCCGTTCGTGAGATAGGTCGGCGGCTCCCAGCTCGCTTCCGCGATTTCGGGTCGCGTGCTCGCCAGCTGCTGCAGGTCGAACGGGTTGTGGAAGCGAAGGCCCGCCTGGTCGCCCATCACCCAGGCGACGGTCGCGGAAATCGAGAGGGAATCGCTGAGCTCGAGCAGCGGCTCGGAGCCGACGCGAAGCGGAGCGCTGCACTCGATCATCACGCCGGTGGCCGAGATGTTCCTGAGGCGCACCGGAGTGCTCTGGTAATCGTGGTGAAGAACGCCCGACCAGACCAGCGGGTGGCGTGACGCCACGCGATCCTCGGGGCCCTCGTGAGATTGCGGCGGTTGCGGCTCGACGCCGCCGTTGAACTCGATATCCGGAAAGCTGCGGCGTACCACTTCGCGAAGGACGGTCGCCTGCTGGTCCGCACCGCAGTCGATCCTCGTCTCATGCGCGAATTCGAGGCCGAACCGGTCGCCGCGGACCCAGCGGACCACGCATTCGATCGTCCCTTCCTCGCCAAGATGCAACTCGACCTTCTCCCACAGCGGGAGGTCGAGCTCGGCGCAGACCATCGCCCCGCCACCCGAAAGGTTGATCAGCTGCACGTCATGGCTGACGCCGTCGTGAGTGAGCGTGACGAATTCCTCGAGGAGCCGGTGGCGGTCCTCGAACCGGCCGTTGACCGAGCGCGGCCCGTCGCGCGGCACCCTGACGCTGTCGAGAGCGTCGGCCTTCGCGCCTTTCGGCTTCTTCGCTTGAAGGATCGGCTCGTCGGACGCAGCTCCGCCGCCGCCATAGACCTTCGACCTGATGTTCATTCGCGCGCTCCGTACATCGGAACGGCCCTTATGCAGTCCGCATGGTTACGGAATCGTGCATTCCTCCTTGCGAGCGCAGCTTGTGGGGAGGTGGCGGGCCGCAGGCCTGACGGAGGGGCCCCTGCACCGCGCTTTGCGCGGTCCCCCTCCCTATCGCTTCGCGACAGGGAGGAATGATGCCGATGGAGGGAAAGGGAAGGTGGGAGGGTTCCCCCCATCGGCGTCCCGAAAGGAGCATGTTACCCCAAAATTAACTGGAATAATACATGTCGAATTCGACCGGGCTGGGAGTGGTCTCCCAGCGCATGACTTCCTCCCATTTGAGGTCGATGTAGCTGTCGATCTGGTCGTCGCTGAATACGTCTCCCCGCGTCAGGAAGGCGCGGTCGTTCTGGAGCGAGACCAGCGCCTCGCGGAGCGATCCGCACACGGTCGGGACGTTGACCAGCTCCTGCGGCGGAAGATCGTAGAGGTTCTTGTCCATCGGATCGCCGGGATGGATCCGGTTCTGGATGCCGTCGAGCCCCGCCATCAGCAGCGCCGAATAAGCGAGATACGGATTGGCGAGCGCGTCCGGGAAGCGGAACTCGACCCGCTTCGCCTTCTCTCCCGCGCCATAGGGAATTCGGCATGACGCGGAGCGGTTGCGGCTGGAGTAGGCGAGAAGCACCGGCGCTTCGAAGCCGGGGACCAGGCGCTTGTAGCTGTTGGTCGTCGGATTCGTGAAGGCGTTCAACGCGCGGGCGTGCTTGATGACGCCGCCGATGAAATAGAGCGCGGTCTCGCTCAGCCCCGCGTAGCCGTTGCCTGCAAACAAAGGCTTGCCGCCCCTCCAGATCGACATGTGGGTGTGCATCCCGCTGCCATTATCCTTGGCGATGGGCTTGGGCATGAAAGTCGCGGTCTTGCCGTACGCGTGCGCAACCATGTGAACGACATATTTGTAGATCTGCATCCGGTCCGCGGTCTGGACGAGCCCCCCATAGGTGAGGCCGAGCTCGTGCTGCGACGCGGCGACCTCGTGATGATGCTTGTCCATCGGCAAGCCCATCTCGATCATCGTCGCGACCATCTCGCCGCGGATGTCCATCGCGCTATCGACGGGAGCCACCGGGAAGTAGCCGCCCTTGGCGCGCGGGCGGTGCGCGAGGTTGCCGCCCTCATATTCGCGCATCGTGTTGGTCGGCAGCTCGATGTCGTCAATCTTGAAACAGCTCGAGTTGTACGTGTCCTCGAAGCGGACGTCGTCGAACATGAAGAATTCGGCTTCGGGTCCGACGAACACGGTATCGCCAACACCGGTCTGCTTGAGATAGGCCTCCGCGCGCGTCGCGGTGGAGCGGGGATCGCGGCCGTAGAGCTCGCCGGTCGAGGGCTCGACGACGTTGCAGAACAATACCAGCATCGGGGTCGCGCTGAACGGATCGACATAAGCCGCGTCGAGGTCCGGCTTCAGGATCATGTCGGACTCGTTGATCGCCTTCCACCCGGCGATCGAGCTCCCGTCGAACATGAAGCCGTCGGTCAGCATGTCGTCGTCGATGACGCCCGACGCCATCGTCAGATGCTGCCACTTGCCCTTGGGGTCGGTGAAGCGGAGGTCGACCCAGTCGATCTCCTCATCCTTGATTCGCGAAAGAATGGTTCCCGCGTCGGTTGCCTTGGCCATTTGCGTTGCCCTCGCTCTTGATCTCGTCGACGCCCGAACAAGTGCTCACAGCCCGGCGGAACGCCAGGTGACGAGAATTTGATTCGAGCTTGGGACTTCAGATTCCCCAGTCGCGCGCCAGAGTCAGGAGGGCAGCGAATATTTCACCGGTGGAGATGGAACGGGCGCCGCGCTCGTTCTCGCCTTTTTCCAGTCTCGTAACTAAGAAAATGAGGTGCCGATGTTGAACCTGGATTGCGCCCGCGTGCGCGCGTTACGAGTGCTGGACCGATGGACTCGTTCCTGATCGCGTTCGCGATCGCTGCGGCAATCGTCCTCATCCATTTCAGCTATGTCGATTTCCGCTTCCGTTACCGCGAGGGAATGGCCTGGTTCTGGCTGCTCAATCCCGCGCCGCCGCTGATGTGGGCAGGCAGGATAACGGTCGTGGCAGCATTGCTGGCGGCGCTGGCGGGCGCATTTCTCGGAATCGGCGCGATCCTGGGGTGGCTGCTTGGCGGCTTGATGATCATGCACCTCGTCAGCCTGATCCTTCTGGAAGTCCTCGAACCGCGCTGAGCTTGACGCGGCTCAAGCCTCGGCGGCCTCTCTCATGAGCGGCTTTGCTCAGCCCCTTCACAGACCCGAAACCCCTCGCTATCAGGCCCGCCATCGCACCGGTGCAAGGCCGGCGCGAGCACGCTCACATGCCTCCCGGCAGGTGAAGTCACATCGCGTCAAAAAGGGGAATGATGGCCACCAAGGCAGGGTCCGCTGAGGTTTCGCAGACCGCAGGTCCGACCGATGGCGAAGGAGGAGTTCGCCGCCGCGACTTTTTGAATGTCGCCGCGGTCAGCTTCGCAGGCGTTGGCGCGGTCGTCGCGATCGCTCCGCTATTGGTCCAGATGGCGCCGTCCGCGGACGTCCTCGCTTTGTCGACGACCGAAGTCGACATTTCGAAGGTCCAGCCGGGGCAGGGCATCAAGGTCAGCTGGCGCAAGCAGCCGGTGTTCGTGCGCAACCTCATGCCCAAGGAAATCGCCGAGGCGAACGCGGTGCCGCTGTCGGCGCTTCGCGATCCCGAAACGCTCGCCCAGCGGACCAAGCCGGGTAAGGAAAACTGGCTGATCACGCTTGGCGTCTGCACCCATCTCGGCTGCGTCCCGCTGGGGATTTCCGAGGGCGAGAACCGCGGCCCATACGGTGGCTATTTCTGCCCGTGCCACGGCTCGCAGTACGACACCGCCGCGCGCATTCGCGCCGGGCCCGCGCCGAAGAATCTCTTCGTTCCGGATTACGAGTTCAATACGCCGACGACGGTCACGATCGGCGCAAAGGGGAAGTAACGGATGAGTTTTTCCTGGGCCAAGCCGTACGAACCCAAGCACCCGTTCATGCGCTGGATCGACCAGCGCCTGCCGCTGCCGCGCCTTGCCTATGGCGCGGTCGGCGGCGGTTATCCGGTCCCGCGCAATCTCAATTACTGGTGGAATTTCGGCGTCGCGGCGGGCCTGTTCCTGACGATCCAGATCATCACCGGCATCGTCCTCGCAATGCACTACACGGCTTCGTCCGACGGTGCGTTCAACTCGGTCAACCAGCTGATCATGCGCGACGTCAACGCCGGCTGGCTTCTCCGCTACGCGCACATGAACGGCGCCAGCTTCTTCTTCATCGTGGTCTACATCCACATCTTCCGCGGCCTTTATTACGGTTCCTACAAGGCGCCGCGAGAGCTGGTGTGGATGCTCGGGCTCGTCATCTACCTGTTGATGATGGCCACCGCTTTCATGGGCTACGTCCTCCCCTGGGGCCAGATGAGCTACTGGGGAGCGCAGGTCATCACCGGCTTCTTCTCGGCCTTCCCGATCGTCGGTGAGCCGCTCCGTATCTGGCTGCTCGGCGGCTACGCCCCCGACCATGCGGCGCTGACCCGCTTCTTCTCGCTCCACTATCTGCTTCCGTTCGTGATCGCGGCGGTCGTGATCCTCCACATCTGGGCGCTTCACATCCCTGGTTCGGGCAACCCCACCGGCGTCGACGTGAAGGATGAAAAGGACACGCTTCCCTTCCATCCCTTCTTCACCGCGAAGGACGGTTGGTTCTCGGCCGCGATCCTGCTCGCTTATGCGCTCGTCACCTATTTCGCGCCGAACTACTTGGGGCATCCGGACAATTACATTCCGGCCAATCCGCTCGCGACGCCGGCGGAGATCGTGCCCGAATGGTATTTCTGGCCGTTCTACGCGATCCTCCGCTCCTTCACGGTCGACTTCATCCTCGAAGCGAAGCTGTGGGGCGTGTTGGCGATGTTCAGCTCGATCCTGCTGCTGTTCTTCCTTCCGTGGATCGACAAGTCGCCGGTTCGCTCGGGGTCGTACCGTCCGGTGTTCAAGCGCTTCTTCTGGCTCCTGGTCATCGACGTGATCGTGCTCGGCTGGGCGGGCGGTGGCGCTCCGACGCCGTTGCGCAATGTGATCAGCCAGCTCGCCGCGGCCTATTACTTCCTCCACTTCCTGGTGATCCTGCCGCTGGTCTCGGCGTTCGAAACGCCGCTCCCGCTGCCGAAGTCGATCAGCGATTCCGTGCTTCACGGCGAGGAGGCGGAGGCCGCTCCGTTGGGAGCGAAGCCGCGGCGCTCAAAGGCCGCAACGGTCGTCCAGTAAGGGGGCAGGGGACAGATGCGTTTCATTCTCGGATTCATCGGCGCCGTCTTTGCCGGTGTCCTGCTCATCTCACTGATCAGCGGGGTCGCGACCTATGTCAGCAACCCGCCGGCGCCGCTCGCGGCCGAGGAATTCCACAAGCCGCCGAAGCCGCTTCATCTTGCGAGCGACGGACCCTTCGGCAAGTTCGACAAGCGCCAGCTGCAGCGCGGTTTCCAGGTCTATTCGGAAGTCTGCTCGGCCTGCCACAGCCTGAGCCTCGTCTCGTTCCGCGACCTGAAGGAACTCGGTTACAACGACGCCGAGGTCAAGAAGATCGCTTCCGACTGGAAGACTCAGGTCCCGTCGATCAATCCGGACACCGGAGAGGCGGCGACGCGCAAGGCGCTTCCGTCCGATACCTTCCCGGCGCCGTTCCCGAATGAGGTTGCGGCGCGTGCGGCGAACAACAATGCCCTTCCGCCTGACCTGTCACTGATCACCAAGTCGCGTGAGGGTGGGGCCGCCTATGTCCATTCGATTCTCACTGGCTTCCAGAACCAGCCGGCTGAGCTCCTGAAGAAGTTCCCGGACGCCAAGACGCCGCCGAACCTTCATTACAATCCCTACTTCGCGAACCTGAACATCGCGATGCCGCCGCCGCTGGTGACGGATGGGCAGGTCGAATAT
>DASTAU010000100.1:0-2564 GCA_035712425.1 Sphingomicrobium sp. | reverse complement strand
CAAATTCTCGGCTGGCCTTCTCTATCGCCTCTAGTGAAGCAGCGGCGTGACGACGCGCTCGAGCGTCGCCATGTCGACGGTAGACCGGCCGTCTCCCTTCGTCGCGAAGACGATGCGGCCGGAACTGTCATAGACCCGGGTGACGGGAAGCGCCCTCGGGATGTCGCGGCGAGCGACCTTCACGTCGGCCACCCGGGCGACGGGAAAAGCGAATTTGGCCGTGACCTGTTGAAGCTTCCGCGCAGACACGCCCTGGTCGATCGAGACCGCGAGCATCGACAGGCCCTGCTTGTGATGCTTGCGATAATAAGCATCAAGCACCGGCATCTCGATCCGGCACGGCGCGCACCATGTCGCCCAATAATTCACGATGGTGACGTTGCCGCCGCCGGCGTCGAAAGGAACCCCGCCGATTGTCGCGGAAACGCTGAACGGAACCGCCGCCGAAGCGGGCGCGGCGAAGGCCAATGCGGAAACGATGGCGAGAAAGGGCAAGCGGTTCAAGACTTCATCCTGCTGAATGGAACGAGGATTAGACTCGCCGGACGCGACCGGCGTTCCCGTAAAGAAGTCGGGTGGATTGATTCAAGGGTTGCGGCTTGCTCTCGACGGAGCGTTCGGACCGGCGCAAGAATGGCGCGGATGTGGGGGCGACATCTTCTTTGCGGGGCGGTTCTCATGTGCTGCGGAAGCGCCACTGTGGCCGCGGACCAGCAGCCGATTTGCGCGGACCGGCCGGGCAAGGCGACCGCGACTTGCACCGTTCCGGATGGACATTGGCAGCTAGAGACGGGCATTGCCGACTGGAGCCTGCAGAAGAGCGGCGGCGAGCGAGACACGTCGCTCGTGCTCGGCGAGACCGTCATCAAATACGGCCTAACCGATTCCTCGAACATCGAGGTCGATGTCACGCCCTGGCAGCGCGCGGGTAGCCGCGTTGGCGCCTTTCACGACAGCGCAAGCGGCATCGGCGACCTGGGGCTTATCTACAAACAGCGCCTGACTTCCTCCGATGCGCCGCTTCAGGTGAGCGCCATGCCGGTTGTGAAGGTCCCGACGGCAAAGCACTCACTCGGAAACGGCAAGTGGGAGGCAGGACTCCTGGCGCCGATCGCATATTCCATCCCGAAGTCACCGCTCTCGATCGGCCTCACTCCGGAGATCGATTGGGCTGCCGACGCCGACGGCCACGGTCATCACGCGGCGATGGTGCAGGTCGTAAGCCTCGGCTGGGCAGCGACCGGCAAGCTCAACCTCTCGGCCGAGCTATGGCGCCAATGGGATTGGGACCCGAGCGGAACGACGCGGGAGGCCAGCGCCGATGGAGCAGTCGCCTACCTGCTGAGCAGGCGAGTCCAGCTGGATGCTGGCGCCAACTTCGGCCTCAATCGAACCACGCCAGACGTGGAGCTGTACGCCGGCTTCGCCGAAATATTCTGATTGAATGGTCAATGTTTGTAGGCGGGAAGCGACAGCCCGCGGGCGATCGCCAGACCACGTAGCGCGAACGCCGCTGCCGCGGCAATGAGGGCTGCTACCGAAGGCGGAAGACCGGCAAGGGTGAGGATGACGAAAAGGCCCGCGGCCAAGGCCGCGGCGGTGACGTAGAGTTCGGGACGCATCAGGATCGAGGGCTCTCCGGCGAGGACGTCGCGGATGATTCCTCCGGTGCAGGCGGTGAGCACGCCCATTGCGAATGCCGGAACGGGTGCCACTCCGAACGCCAGCGCTTTCGCGGCGCCGTAGGTCGCATAGGCGGCAAGCCCGGCTGCGTCGAACCATAGCAGTGCCTTGCCAGCGAACCGGCGCCGGCTGGTCAGCCAAACGAGAAGCGCGGCAGCGATGCAGATGAACAAGGTGCCATTGGTGTGTACCCAGAAGACCGGCGCCCCGATCAACAGGTCGCGCAGCGTTCCGCCGCCGACTCCGGTAGCGACGGCAAAGAAAATGAAGGTGACGAGGGTTTGCTTCTTCTCTGCGGCAAGCAGCGCGCCCGAAATCGCGAAGACCGCGATTCCGAAATAATCGAGGAGGACGAGCGCGGTTGGGTTCATGGCTTTACCCGCCTACATTAGCCGCATGGCCGACGACCCGAAAAGTGCGACCGCGATCCCGACGCTGGAGGACTGGCAGCATTGGACTTTGGTGATGGGCCGCGCCCAGCAGATGCTGATGGAATTCTGGGCCGATCAGATGAAGAGCGGCCAGCCGATTCCCAGCTGGTCGCCGAGCGCGTTCGAATTCGGAGAGGACAGCGCGGCGAGCGACCCGATGGCGTTGATGAGCGCCGGCGCTCAGGCCTGGGCGAAAGGGCTGGAGACCTGGGGCAAGATGCTGGGCGGAGTGACCGCCGCTCCTGCGGCAGACGAAAAGGAACGCAAGGACCGCCGCTTCGCCGCGCCCGAATGGCGCGAGAATCCGATCTTCGACACGATCCGCCAGACCTATTTGCGGGTTTCGGACCAGCTGCTGGGCACCGCCGACCAGATTGAGGGCATCGACGCTGACACCCGCGAGAAGCTCCGTTTCGCGACACGCAGCTTCGTCGACGCGATGAGCCCGTC
>DASTAU010000099.1:0-4385 GCA_035712425.1 Sphingomicrobium sp. | reverse complement strand
AATCGTCGCCTTGACCACGATGCGATCGCGCTCCCGCCCGGCGATTTGCGCGACTAGGCCGCGGTCGATCTTGAGCATGTCGAGAGGCAGCGATGTCAGGTAGGCGAGGCTCGCATAACCGGTGCCGAAATCGTCAACCGCTACGCTCACTCCCGCCTCGCGCAAGCGTGTCAGGCGCGCGACCACGGCTTCATCGTCCGCGAGGAGCGCGCTTTCGGTGATCTCGAGCGTAATCCGCTTCGGATCAATGGCGGCGGCCGCAATCTCCTCGAGCAGCCAGTCATCATAGCCGGCGCGACTGATATCCGCTGGAAGCAGGTTCATTGAGACCCGAAGGTCTTTGAGCGGACCTTCCCAGACAGCGGCGCAGCACAACGCCTTGCGCTGGATCAATCGGGACAATCGCTCGGCGAGCGCTGCCGAAGTCGCTCGGGCGAACAAGGATTCCGCGTCGCGAGTGACGCCGGACCGCGCAAGCGCCTCAGCACCCATGACCCGGCCGGTCTGCGCATCGATCAAAGGCTGGAAGAGTATTTCGACCTGTTCGTGGGCGATAACGCCCTCGAGCATCAGGTCACGCGTGGGGACGACGGGGACGATTGCCCCCGAATCCGAAGCCCGTCGGCCCCACTTACTGATGCTGTCCCACGTCAGCATTGCCCGGCCCGCTTAACGCTGCTTCCGGACGGCGGGAACCAAGCAGCGGAACCGCGGCCCGAAACGGGACAGTGACCTTCGCTGCCGATCATCTTATCTTGGCCCGGTTCGAAGCGGAGGAGTAGGCGGTTGAACGCCGACGCAAGCCAGGGACGAAAGGACAAGGCGATTGACCTGTCGAGCCGCGGGATCGGCCTGGTCTCGTCGCACACCGAGGTTGCGAAAGCGGCAGAGGCGCTCCTGCGGCGGAAATTCTCCTTCGCGGATGCCGAAAAGGCGGAAGTGCTCGTTGCCTTGGGTGGCGACGGCTTCATGCTTCACACGCTCCACGAAATGCTCGACGGCAACCGTCGTCAGGTGCCCGTCTTCGGAATGAACCGTGGAACCGTCGGCTTCCTGATGAACGAGTGGCGGATTGACCGCCTTCCGGACCGCATCGCCGAGGCCAAGGCGATCCGCGTCGCGCCTTTGGAGATGCGGGCAACGACCGTCGGGGGCGAGACCTTCACGCACGCGGCAATCAATGAAGTGTCCTTGCTCCGCGAAACGCGCCAGACCGCGAAGATCGAAATTTCGGTCAATGGCCGCGTGGCTCTTCCGGAACTCGCGTGTGACGGCGTGATCGTTGCGACCCCCGCCGGTTCGACCGCCTACAACCTTTCGGCCCGCGGACCGATCCTGCCGTTCCAGGCGAAGATGCTTGCGCTGACGCCGATCAGCCCATTCCGCCCGCGCCGCTGGTCAGGAGCGATCCTTCCGGACGACACCGCCGTCTGTCTCTCTATCCTCGAAGCACAGAACCGGCCCGTTTCCGCAGTGGCCGACCAGACCGAGGTGCGCGACGTCGCCCGCGTCGAAATCCACCTTGATCGGGACCGCTCGCTGACCTTGCTGTTCGACCCCGAGCACGCGCTCGACGAGCGCATCGCGATGGAGCAATTCGCCACCTAGTCACTTGCGTTTAAGGAAGCGTCCGCTATCTAGCCCGCGCTGCCCGTGAGGGCTGCTCCCCGGTAGCTCAGCGGTAGAGCATCCGACTGTTAATCGGACGGCCGCCTGTTCGAATCAGGCCCGGGGAGCCATTCTTTCCCGCAGGAACCCTTTGCGGCGGCAACCCATCCAATCGGCGTAAGCTTTAGGAGGGACGCCAAGTGGGTGAATCGGCAGCAGCGTCGGGACCGGATTTCTCGCAAGGCATCAGCCTCGGCGATCTTCCGGCCGAAGGGACGATTGGTGGTCGCGCAGGCAACGACCCCATCCTCCTTTCTCGTCTTGGCGGCGAGCTGTTCGCGATCGGCGGCGCCTGCACCCACTACGGCGGCCATCTTGCTGACGGGATCAGCGGGCATTCGACCGTTCGCTGTCCTCTCCATCACGCCTGTTTCGACCTGAAGACCGGTGCCGTGCTTCGAGCGCCCGCGCTCGATCCGGTCGACCGCTGGCAGGTAGAAATCGAAGACGATCGAGTCTTCGTCCGCAACAAGATCGAGGGGGCGCCCGCTACTCCCTCAACGGCGCATCCGGGCATCGACAGGATCGTCATCGTCGGCGGAGGCGCCGCCGGCCTGGCGTGCGCCAAGGAGCTTCGCAAACGCGGCTTCGCGGGAGACGTGACAATCCTCAGCGCCGACCCTGACGCTCCCTGCGATCGGCCGAACCTGTCGAAGGATTACCTCGCCGGATCCGCACCCGAAGAATGGCTCTGGCTTCGCGGCGACGATTGGTATGCTGACAGCAATGTCGATCTTCGCCTTGGGACCGAGGTCACGCGCATCGATCCTGCCGGACGCAAAGTCACAACGGCCGCAGGTGATGAGTTCGCCTACGATCGTCTGCTCCTTGCGACAGGTTGCGAGCCGAACCGGCTCAAACTTCCGGGTTTCGATCATCCCAGCGTCCTGACCCTTCGCACCGTCACCGACGCAAGACGGATCGCCGAAAGGGCCAAGAGCGGCGCCAAGGCCGTGGTGATCGGCGCCAGCTTCATCGCGCTCGAAGCATCAGCGGCGCTTCGCCATCGCGGCGTGGAGGTGGACATTGCTTCGGTCGAGGAAGTCCCGCTCGAGCGGGTCTTCGGCAAGGAGTTGGGCCGACACCTGCAGCAACTTCACGAATCCAACGGCATCCGCTTCCATTTGAGTTCAGTCCTGGAAAGCTTCGACGGCGAAGCGGTGAAACTGGCCGGCGGAGAGGCAATACCCGCGGATTTCGTCCTGGTCGGAATCGGAGTTCATCCACGAACAGCAATCGCGGACTCGGCCGGCCTTTCCGTCGATAATGGCGTGCTGGTCGATTCCCGAATGCAAACGAGCGATCCCGATATCTACGCAGCCGGCGACATCGCGGCCTATTCGGATCCCTCCAGCGGCGAGCGGGCGCGCGTCGAGCACTGGGTGGTCGCCGAGCGGCAGGGTGAGATCGCCGCAGCGAACATGCTGGGCGAATCCCAGGCCTTCGATTCCGCGCCCTTCTTCTGGACCGAGCAATTCGGGGTCACCATTCGCTACGTCGGACGCGCAGCCGGCTGGGATGCCGCGACTTGCGAAGGCGATTTCGCAAGCGGCTCGCTCGTCGCCCGCTATTTCAAGAATGGCCAGCATTGCGCGACGGCCACGGTCGGGCGCGATAAAGAAAATCTCGAGGATGAACTCGCGCTGGAAGCGGGCGCTCAGGCGCCCGCCTAGCCCTCCAGCGCCGCCATCAACGACGCATTGCCGCCCGCCGCTGTCGTATCGATGCAGGTCACCCGCTCGATCGCAAACCGCGCAACATAGTGCGGACCGCCGGCCTTGGGGCCAGTGCCGGAAAGCCCCTCGCCGCCGAACGGCTGGCTTTCGACCACCGCGCCGATCTGATTCCGATTCACATAGAAATTGCCGACGCGGGCGTGTTCCTCGACATAATCGCGGACGGTGTCGATGCGGCTCTGAAGGCCGAGCGTCAGGCCGTAACCCGTCGTGTTGATCGCCTCGACCACATTGTCGAGCTCATCGCCGGCAAACCGAATGACGTGCAGGATTGCCCCGAAATTCTCTTGATTCAATTGGCTTATCGACTGAATCTCATAGAAAGCGGGAGCAACGAAACAGCCGTTTGCAGCCTCCTTTGGCGACTTCAGCCGGCAGATCTTTTTCGCATTCTTGTCGAGCCAATTCAGGTGGTCATCGAGAACCTTCTTTGCGGCTTCATCGATCACGGGGCCGACGTCGGTGGCGAGATGGCTCGGATCGCCTACGTTGAGCGCCTCCATCGCGCCGGCGATCATCTTGATCATGCCGTCGGCGACATCCTCCTGCACGAACAGGACCCGCAAGGCCGAGCAGCGCTGGCCCGCGCTCTGGAAGGCCGAGGAGATGACGTCGCGCGTGACCTGCTCCGGAAGCGCGGAGCTGTCCACGATCATCGCATTCTGGCCGCCGGTTTCGGCGACAAACGGGATGATCGGACCATCGCGCTCGGCAAGCGTGCGGTTGATCATGCGGGCCGTTTCGGTGGAACCGGTGAAAACGACGCCCGACAACAGCGGATGGGCGGTAAGCGTTCCGCCGACCACCCGTCCAGAACCTGGCGCGAGCTCGACGATATCCTTGGGAATGCCCGCCTGGTGCATCAGCTCGATTGCCAGCGCGCCGATCAGCGGTGTTTGACCGGCCGGCTTTGCGATGACGGAATTGCCCGCCGCCAGCGGCGCCGAGACAAGGCCAGTGAAGATGGCGAGCGGGAAGTTC
>DASTAU010000098.1:0-3241 GCA_035712425.1 Sphingomicrobium sp. | reverse complement strand
ACGCCGGCGACGGCGTCCGAACCGTAGAGCGACGAGGCGCCGCCGGTCAGGATGTCGATGCGCTCGATGAACTGCGTCGGGATGGTGTTCAAGTCGACGTTCGGCGAGCCGGCGATACCGCCGATCACGCGGCGGTTGTTGATCAGGACCAGCGTGCGGTTCGTGCCGAGGTCGCGAAGGTCGATCGTGGCCGTGCCGGCGCCCGACGTCAGGAACGCCGAGTTCGTCGTGCTGAGGGCCGGAGTGCCGATTGCCGGGTTCTGGGTCAGGACGTCCTGAACGTTGACCGCGCCCGAGCGGTTGATGTCCTGCTCACCGACCACCTGGACCGGGGCAAGCGAAGTGATGTTCGGCGATACGATGCGCGAACCGGTGACGACGATCGCTTCGTTCGACGACGGAGCGGGGGCCGGAGCGGGCGCGGCTTCAGGAGCAACGCAGCCGTTGGTGCCAGCGGGCGTTCCCGGCGGGCAAGTTGGCGCCGTCTGAGCACCCTGGGCAAATGCCGGAGTGGCAAATGCGACGCCCGACAGCAACGTGGTTGCAAGCAGAGCGGTCCTGGAAATTCGCATGATTGTCCCCTTCGATGAACCTTCGCCCAATACGCATGCGCCAACACAGCGCGCATGACTGGGCGTACTTTAGTGAACGGGGTTATGGCCAAACATGACAAGGGTGACAATGAACGCCGACCGTGCATCTGCAGAACATTTCGCCTGTGTTGCATTTGAGGCACAGCTTGAAGTTCGGCCGTATATCGTCAGTTTGGGGTAAGTGCCTGTCACCGTTGGAGGGCTTTCATGTTCACTGCTTTGCTGCTCGCCGGCACAGCCGCCACATCTGCCGCTCCGCCGAAGGTGGAGATCAGCGGATCGCAGCTCGTGACTGCCGTCCAGAACTGCCAGCTCGTTAAGGATAACGACGCCCGGCTCGCCTGCTACGACAAGGCCGCGGCGGCGCTCGTCTCCGCAACTGTCAGCGGCGATGTGACGATCGTCGATCGAGTCCAGGTGCGGCAGGTACGCAGGTCCTTGTTCGGATTTTCGATCGGCAGCCTGCCGTTCTTTTCAGGATCCAAAGATTCGCAGGCGGATGCGGAACCGAAAGAGCTCACGTCAACGATGGGGTCGTTTCAGCCTATAGGGAACGGTTTCTTCCGGATCACGCTGACCGACCCGCAGTCGACCTGGGAGTCGATCGAATCCTCTGACGTTTTCGAACCCCGGACAGGCTCAAAGGTGACGATCAGCCACGGCGCGCTGGGCAGCTATTGGGCGGAGATCAGCGGGCAGCCGGCGGTGAAGGTCCGCAGAATCCACTAACGGCGGGCGGCGCGGCGCTCAGCCTCGAGACTGGCCTCGGCGTCGATATAGGGCTCCTGCCGGTCGACGCTCCAATATTTGAGCTCGTGCAGTGGAATGCGCGTTCCGGTGACCGCGCAGACCACGTGATCGCCGTCGCTCAGCAGGCGAAACGTGCCCGGCAGATAGTGAATGCGCGCGGCGCGGCCGCTTCCGGTCATCAGCATGGTCTATTCCTCTGCCGGATCGAACAGGCCCGGCTGCGATGCGATGTAAGGTTTGCGGCGCTTCGGCTCAACCGCCGCACGCGGCGAAGCGCCGTCTACGGAGGCGTCGACCGAACCGTCGCCGAACTGAAGCGTCAGCCGTGCTGCCTCGCGCGCGTCGCGCGCGTGCGTAAGAGTCTTGCCGTCGCGGTCGGTCACCCGGACATAGCCTTTCGACAGCGGGCGCTCGGGATGAGCGAGCTCCGCCATCTTCCACGCCGCGCTCAGTTTTTCGGAAAGGCGAGCTATGCGCTGATCGAGGAGGTCGCGACGGAGCCGCCCGGCGACCAGGTTGAGGTCGCCCCGCGCGGTTCCTGCCCGTGCTGCCAACGAGCGAGGAAGGCGCTCGCCAACTTCATCGAGGCGTTGGGTCATGGGCGCAAAGATCGCCCGCGGCTGCGGCCAGCGGCAAACCGTCAGGTCGAAGCGCTCGCGGGAGCGTTCGGCGCGGCGCGCGAGACATTGCCGCGCGCGATGCGAAAGTTCGCCCAACTGAGCGAACAGTTCGGTTCGGACGGGAACGGCAATCTCTGCCGCCGCGGTTGGCGTTGGCGCGCGCCGGTCGGAAGCATGGTCGATCAGAGTCGTGTCGGTCTCGTGGCCAACGGCGGAGATAAGAGGGATCGGGGAATCGGCCGCGGCGCGGACCACTTCCTCCTCGTTGAACGGCCAGAGGTCCTCGATAGACCCGCCGCCGCGCGCGACGATCAGAAGATCCGGCTTCGGCTCGATCGAGGGAAATGCTCGGATCGCCGCCGCGATTTTCGCCGACGCGCCCTCCCCCTGCACCGGCACCGGCCAGAGAATGACATGCGTCGGGCAACGATCTTCGAGACGGTGCAGGATATCGCGGATCACCGCTCCGGTTGGCGAAGTGACGACACCGATCACTCGCGGCAGGAACGGCAGCTTTCGCTTGCGCTCGGGCGCGAACAGCCCTTCGGCGGCGAGGGCCTTCCTTCGCTTCTCAAGCAAAGCAAGTAACGCGCCCTCGCCCGCTATCTCCATCCGCTCGATGACGATCTGATATTTCGACCGGCCGGGATAGGTGGTGAGCTTGCCCGTCGCGATGACCTCGGCGCCGTCTTCGGGAAGGAAGGCGAGCGCTCCGGCATTGCTCCGCCAGATCACCGCATCAATGCAGGCATTCTCATCCTTCAGCGTGAAATAGCAGTGGCCGGAGCCGTGGCGCTTGAACCCGCTGATCTCTCCGCGAACACGCACGTGGCCGAACGCGTCCTCGACAGTGCGCTTGAGCGCTCCGGAAAGCTCGGTGACGGTGAGCGCGGGCGAATTGTCGCCGGGGGCGACGTTCGCTAACAGGCCGGCGCGTGTGTCTTCGGGAAAATCCATGAATATTCTGCTGTTGGGCTCTGGCGGGCGTGAGGATGCTCTTGCATGGCGACTTAGGCAATCGCCGAGCTGCGGCAAGCTCCTCGCAGCGCCCGGCAATCCGGGAATTGCACGCTGGGCCGAATGCGTCGGGATCGATCCGTGCGATCCGCAAGCGGTGGTCGAGCTGGCGCGGAGCAGGGAGATCGATCTCGTCGTCGTCGGCCCCGAGGCTCCGCTTGTCGCTGGCGTCGCCGATGCGTTGCAAGCTTCGGATATTGCGGTATTCGGGCCGAGCGCGGCGGCGGCGCAGCTCGAAGGATCGAAGGGCTTCACCAAGGA
>DASTAU010000097.1:0-3437 GCA_035712425.1 Sphingomicrobium sp. | reverse complement strand
GGAGATGAGGTCCTCGACCACGCGCTGCATCCGCCGCGCCTCGTCATGGACCACGGAAAGGAAGCGCTCGCGAGTGGGAGGGTCGATATGCTCGTCCTGCTCGCGAAGGGTCTCGGTGTAGCCGATCAGCGTCGCGAGCGGAGTCCTCAGCTCGTGGCTCGCATTGGCGACGAAATCGACGCGCATCTGCTCCGCGGCGCGGGCCTCGCTGCGGTCGACGAAGCGAACCAGGCAGGTGCCGTCGGCGAGCTGCGCGGTGCGCATCAGCCAATGCCGCCGCGAGCCGTCGAGGCCCGTGAGCTCGACTTCCTCCGCCTCGTCGATTCCCGAACGTTCGAGCGCCTCCAGCGCGGCGGGGTGTGAAATGACCTCGTCGAGGGCGGCTCCCTGGATGTCGCGACCGAGCAAGGCTCGCGCCGCGCTGTTCGCGGTCAGCACGCGCCAATCGGAAGCGATGAACGCCGCCTCGGGAAGGCCCTCGAGCAAAGCGGGCGATTCGAGCATGGTCTCGGCCATCACGCGCGCATGTAAGGCTTCGCCCGAAGGACCGCCAGCAATTGCGCGGCGCAGCGCGCGGGACTAGCGGCTCGGCATGGCCAGCAAATTCGAGACATTCGCCGCCCTTCACGTGCCGGGCGATCCCGTCATTCTTTACAACATCTGGGATGTGGGGAGCGCGCTTGCCGTGGTTGGTGCGGGAGCCAAGGCGCTCGCGACGGGCAGCCATCCGGTGGCGGACGCGAACGGCTGGCCGGACGGGCAGAAGGTGCCGATGGAATTCGCCTTCGCCAATGCGAAGCGGATCGTAGAGGCTGTCGACGTGCCGCTGACGGTCGACTTCGAAAGCGCTTATTCGGACGATCCGGAAGAAGGCGGCGCGAATGTCGCTCGGCTCAAGGAAACGGGCGCGGTCGGCTGCAATTTCGAGGATCAGGTGATCGGCGGCGAAGGGCTTCATCCGCTCGATCTTCAGGTAAAGAGAATCGCCGCGATCCGGCGCGCGGTTGGCAGCGACTTCTACATCAATGCGCGCACGGACCTGTTCCTGAAGACGCAGACCCACGACGATGCGCTGATCGATCAGGTCGTCGAGCGCGGCAAGGCGTTCGCCGATGCCGGCGCGAGTGGCTTCTTCGTTCCGCGCCTGTCAGACCCGAAGCAGATCGCGCGGGTCGTCAGCGAAGTGCCGCTGCCGCTCAACGTCATCGCCTTCCCGGGAGCGCCGGGCAAGAAGGTCTGGGCCGAAGCCGGCGTCGCGCGGATCAGCCACGGCCCCTTCCCGCACCGGGCGTTGATGGCGAAGCTCACCGAGATGGCCCGCGAGGCGATCGGCTAGGCCTGTCTTCGCATCCTGGCGATCGCGTTTCGTAGCGTGACGGCATCATCGCCTTTGAGCGAACCGCCATATGCGGGTTGGCACGTTCGGCCGATGCTTTCGCCGAGCGTACCGCACATGTCGATGGCGTACTGCATTACGCCGTCGTGATACTTTGCGAAGACCATGTGATTTCGCGCTGCGCTCACCATCCGGTTGCGGAATGCGGAGTCGCTGCACAGTGCAGCTTGATCATAATCCTCCACTTCGGGATCGTCGGCGCGAGGATCGTAGCGCAAGTGCATCCGGCTATCTGATTCCGACACGACCTCCGGACGGAATCGCCGGAAATAATCGATCTGCCCTTCGGCCCATGCAAGCTTCGAATTGAACATTGCAATCGACTTGCGAACCCGCGGGTCCGCGATCGAGGAAAGTCCGCCAGACCCCATGAGCTCGCCGTAGACCGATCGGGGCAGTTCAAGAGAGGGCAGCATCTGAACGGTTCCGACGGCGTCCCACATCGGTTTGGCCGGACATTTTCCGCTGCTGAGCTGCGTCGCGAATTCGATTTCTTTCTTGCTCTGAGCAAGCAACACGTCGCGGATATCCCGCAACGAGCCAACGTCCTGCTCGGATTCCTCGAACAGCCGTTCCATGATTTCGCGATGTTTGGCCGCCTCGCTTCGACGCTGAGCCCATTCCTGGAGCTCAAAGGCGAGGAGAATTCCGACCAGGACCCCCAGCGTTTCGAGGAACAGCAGCAGCCATTCGCGGTCCTCGATATGTCGGAATGACTCGCCGACACGTTTGAACAGGATCATGACGCTTGGGCCCCCCTGTGGCGGGGGATTTATGCCACGGACTTGCGACTCCACCAACGCCGCCGCGGCCCGGACTTGAGGACCGTCTTTCGGAACATGCTGGCGCCGAGATGGAGGATGAGCGCGACCCAAGCCGCTTGCCACAGGATCGCGACGAGGTGGGGCCACCAGTGCGGTTCTTGCGCCGCGCGGGCGAGCATCACCATCGGCGAGGATAAGGGAAAGATCGCGGCTCCGATGGCGATCGGCGAATTGGGTGAGCCAACCGCGGTCGAAGCGAGCCCGAAAATCAGGACCTGGCCGAAGGTGATCGGCATCGACATGGTCTGAACTTCGCGCACCGTCGCGGCCTGGGCGCCAATCGTCAGGAAGGCGGCGCCGAGAAGGAGGTAGCTCATCGCGAAATAGACGACCCCGAGAATCAGGAAGCCCGGCCATCCGACCGCTGGTGGCGGAAGGGTCTGCACTCCGCCCGACTTCACCGCCTGGATGAGCAGAGCTCCCGCGCTCAGCCAGACGACGATCCCGACGACCGACGCCGCAAGCATCGCGAACAGCTTTCCGACGAACAAGGCGTCAATCGGGACCGCCGCCGCAATCACCTCGATGATCTTGTTCGATTTCTCCTCGATCAGCTGGCTGAGCAACATTCCGGAGAGAAGGATGGTCAGGAAGAAAAGGAGCATCTCACCAAGTTGCGCGGTCAAGGCGCGGTCCTTGACCAGGGAGGCGGGCGAGATCCTCTTCGTTGGCTGGACGTGGACCGGCGGACCCGGAAACATGCCCATCTCGGCACTGCGCAGGATCAGCTCCAACTGGCGCTCGGTCGGGTCACCCTTGTGGATGTCGCCTGCCAGATGGAACGAGCCGTACCAGCCCGTCAGGACCGCCTGGATCGGCGGACTGCGCGAAGCGAGCAGCCGCTTTTGTTGCGCGGCGAGATCCGGCTCGGGATCGAAGCGTATGATGCGAATGACCGTGTCGTCGCTCGTCGCCGCGGCAAGCCGCTCGCGGGCGGTCGCGATCGCGGTGAACGACTGGGGCTCGGTTATGATCGCGACCGTTGGCCTGACCGTTTGGGTCGCAACACGGGCGCCGATGCCGCCGAACACGCCGCCGAGAAGGAGCGGGAACAAAGGCCCGATCAGAAAGAAGATGAAGGTCTTGGAAAGCACCGTCGCGCCAAAGTCGCGGCGGGCGATCACGAAGGCCGAGCGGAGGAAGCGCATCATTCAAGCCTTCTCCTGGCCCATCGCCGCGGCCGCCGCGCTTCCCGCGATCGCGACGAAGGCATCATG
>DASTAU010000096.1:0-4325 GCA_035712425.1 Sphingomicrobium sp. | reverse complement strand
CGGCAATTATCTGCCGACGAAGCGTCGCAGCGGCCTTGACTGGACGCTTGGCGAGGATGCGGTGCGCCTCGGCCAGAAGAGTGGCTACGACTATGCGCTGTTCCTTCATGCCGAGGACGAGGTGGCGTCGAAGGGGCGCATCGCGCTCGGAGTGCTCGGGCTTGCGGGGTGCGTCGTCGGCTTTTGCGCGCCCAACGTCGGCGGCGCCGAGCAGCTCGACTATGCGTCGCTGGTCGACCTCAGGACCGGGGACGTCGTCTGGTTCAATGTCGTCGACGCCGCGAGCCAGGTACCGGGAATCAAGTTCGGCGACCTCAGGACTCCCGAAGGCGCGGCGCAGATGGTCGAGCGGTTGCTCGGGCGGATGAAGCCTGGCCGGGCCGTGCGCGAGGCTGAGGCAAAACACTGAGATGTGTATTCGCTGCGAGCTTAGCCGTCGTTCGCTCCTGATCGGTGCGGGCGCTGGCGCGGCGGCGCTCCACATGGGGGTAGCGGAGGCGAGGGTCCGTCCCGCCGACATGGTCCCGCTGGTCGGCCCGGGATTCAAGCCAACCGACGCCGATGAGCAGGGCCTGTGGCACGACATGGCGCGGGTCGAGGAAGAGATTGCCGATTCGAACCTCCTCATCACCGATCCTAAGCTGACCGGTTATCTGAGAGGCCTCATCGGAACCGTCGGCGGCCCTGCGGCGAAAGACTTCCGGATCTACTTGATGCGGATTCCGGACTTCAACGCGATGATGTTCCCGACGGGGTTTGCGGTCGTTTTCTCTGGCCTGCTGTTGAGGATGCGGAACGAGGCGCAGCTCGCCGGTGTTATCGCGCACGAGTCTGGGCACTTCCTCCGGCGTCACGAAATCCGCTCCTGGCGCGACCAGCGGCGCAAGACCGACATTTTCTCGATCGGGGCCATGCTTGCCGGGATCGGTGGGGCGGGGGCCGGCGTCTATCTCGGCGATTATGTCCAGCTGGCGCAACTCGGGACGTTGCTTTCGCTGTTCAAGTACAGCCGGGCGATGGAGGCCGAAGCCGATGCGATGGGCGCGAAGCTGATCGCCCAAGCTGGTTACGACCCCATGGAAATGTCGACGATCTGGCTCCAGCTGATCAGCGAGGAGCAGGCGGGCGCAGCTTACCGCGGCAAGCATCGGACCAAGGGATCACTGTTCGACACTCATCCATCGGACGATGCCCGGATGGCCGACCTCAAGGCGGATGCGTTGGAACTGCGCGTGGCGGGACGGGCGTATGACAACCACCGCGCGCGGTATCTCGCGACGATCGGCCCGATCCGGCAGATGCTGCTCGACGATCAGATCAAGCTCAACAACCCGGGAGCGAGCGAATATCTCATCCAGACGCTCGCGCAGGACGGGTGGGACGGATTGCTCCGCTTCTATGAGGGCGAGGTGTGGCGGCTTCGAAACCGTAGCGGAGACGATATGCGCGCGGCGCAGAGCTACGCCGCGGCGGTCGTCTATCCCGATGCTCCCGCGGATGCGTGGCGCTGGCACGGGATCTCGCTTCTCAAGGAAGGCCGCCACGGCGAGGCAAAGGCCGCCTTCAGCAAATATCTTCTGATGAAGCCCGATGCGCCCGACGCTGCCTGGGTGCGGCAGATGATCGGATGAGGAACGGCTAGTGAAACTCTCCATGATCGCGGGCGTGCTCATCGCGGCGCTATCCTTGCCCGCCTGTTCGACGCTCGGCGGCGACGGCTTCGGCTTCAGCGATTATGCGGCCGTGAACGCCCGTCGAGTGAGGGTTGGCAACGGCAAGATGACCGTCGTGCCTCCCCGTCCATGGAACCGGCACCGCCCGCAATTGTTCGCCGACGTCGCGGCCGTCGAGGACTGGACCCAGAACGGACCGCTGCTCGACGACGTCACCTTCATCACGGGCCTGAGGAGCGGGCGCTACATGGTGCGCCAGCGCCGGACCGCCGACGAGCAGGTGCCGAAATTCCGCGCCGACATGACTCCGCCCGAGATCGCGGCAATGCTCGAGAGCCTTTATCGGGTACGCGGCGGAGCGGTCGATTTTCGAACTCTGTCAATCCGACCGCGCGAGTTCCTCGGCACAAGCGGTTTCCAGTTCGACTACGAACATCTCGACGAAGATGAGCTGTGGCGGAAGGGACAGGTGGTCGGCGCGGTCATCGACGGCGAGCTCTATCTCGTCATGTTCGATGCGGCGCGATCACATTATTACGAGGCGGGACTGCCCGATTTCGAAGCGATCGTCGCGTCGGCCCGGCTCGGGAGCTAGGCGACAACTTCCTCGAACGGTCCGAATTGCACGACACGCCCGTGATCCAGCCGGGCGACCAGGTTGCATTGCCGTATCGTGGAAAGCCGGTGGGCGACGATGATGATCGTCCGGCCTTCGCTTCGGAGTGTGGCCAGTGACGCGATGACCGCCGTTTCGGTCGCATCGTCTAGCGCGCTGGTCGCTTCGTCCAGGATCAGGATCGGCGCGTCTTTGTAGATCGCCCGGGCGAGACCGAGCCGCTGGCGCTGTCCTCCGGACAGGCGGACGCCGCGCTCGCCTACCGTCGTCTCATAGCCTTCGGGGAGCGACAGGATGAAGTCGTGCAACTGCGCCTTGCGGGCGGATTCGACGATCCTGTCCTGGTCCGGCGGACTGGCCGGGAGGCTGAGCGCGATGTTTCGTGCAATGGTGGAATCGGCGAGGAAGATCGACTGGGGGACATGCGCGATGCTGCGATGCCAGTGACGCTCGATGGTCGGCCCGAGCGGCGTATCGTCGATGAGGATGCGCCCTTCCTGCGGCTCCAGCAGGCCCATGAGGACGTCGAGCAAGGTGCTCTTGCCGCTACCCGTCGGGCCGATCAGCGCGACCATGGAGCCACGCGGGATTGAGAGGCTTGTTTCGTCGAGTGCGCGGCGCTCTCGCGTAGGATAGTAGAAAGTTACTTTGTCGATCGTGATTTCGCGCCGCAGCTCGAGCGGCTCGACCGGGACCTCGGTCGCTTCTTCAACCGGCAAGCTCAGCAGTTCGATGATCTGGCCGAATGTCGAGCGCTGACCTTCGAGCGTCGACCAGCCCATGTAGACTTCCTGAACGAGCGGCAGGAGGCGCTGTGCGCCGAGAGCGAGCGCCCCGAGCATCGGAAGGGCTGCGGTGATCCCACCGGACCGGTTCGCCGCGAGGAGGGCGATCGCCGCGATGGCGACCATCCCGACCATTTCGTTGATGTAGCGCGGAGCCAGCGTGATGAACTGGCTGGTCGCGCGGGCATCCGCGAGCCGCCGGTCGATGGCTTTGAACTGGTTCAAATAGCTCGACTGGCTATTGTCGATGATGACGTCGCGGATTCCGCCGAGACTCTCCTGGACCACCTGCATCCGGGTGTCGTAGGCGGTCTCGACGGTCGCGGAATTCGCCGACAATTTCTTCCGTGTCGCCGCGGAAATGAGGCCGTAGATTAGCGCAAACGTTGCAGCCGCGACGAGCGTCGTGACCGGCGCGATAAGGACCAACAGCAATAAGATGCAGAGGGCGATCGTCCCGGCGGTGACGGCATGCATCAATGGGAGGAGAATGTCGTAGACCAGCATCTCTGTCTTGTTGAGCGCGGTGAGGAGCGTGCTGGTGTTGCGGTGGATGTGAAACTCGAGGGGTTGGAACAGCACCCGGCGCTGGATTTCAGAGGTCAGCTCATGTCCCAGTCCGAAAATGAAATTGCGCGTGGACCGGGCAAGCGCGAGCCGCACCAGACCTGCGGCCAGCGCGAACAGGATGAAGACCGCCGCGGCGACCATCAGCCGGTTGGACTCCGGGAGCAGGTTTGAAATCTTGGACGCTGACGAGCCTGAAAGTGCGGCGAGAAAGGGGATCACCGCTCCAATCGTTCCAAGCTCCGCGACGGCGCCGCAAAGCATGAGTGCGAGAACGATGAAGAACTGCCGCCGCCGGGCGGACGACATCCGTGCATAGATCGCCCGAAGGCCCGTCCACAGGCTGATATCCGCCTCCATTCGCTCGATGTAGAGCAGGAGGTGGACTGTCGACAAACCTGCATTGCGGCGGGCAAGAGTGCGGGCCGGAGGTCCTGACCGGTGACGGCCGACTGCGTGACGCTTTGGATTGGCGAGCGGATGGGTGCCGTAGAGCGCGCCTGCCTTCGCTCGGTCATGCGCCAGGGGCACGGCGTTGCGTTGTACTGCTATCGAACCCCGCATGGCGTTCCGGCTGGCGTTGAGCTGCGCGACGCGGGTGAGATCGTCCCGGAGAGCAGGGTCTTCACTGGCCGCAACGGAAGCTTCGCGGCCTTCTCGGACTGGTTTCGCTACGAGTTGCTC
>DASTAU010000095.1:0-3357 GCA_035712425.1 Sphingomicrobium sp. | reverse complement strand
CGCCCAGCTCGGTCGCTATGCGAAGGGTGCCCTGTTGAGGGATAATCAACATCTCGCCGTCCGCATCGACCAACACTCGGCCAGTCATGCTCTTCGAGGCGCGATAGACATGCACCGCGACGCCCTCGAGATCGGCGGGATCGCGATTGGCGAGCATCGTCACCATTCCATCAACGAAATCCTTGCCGTCCGGCAGGTCCCTGGGGGGATCCCAGCGCAGGCGGTTGGGCGCCAGCGGCTCCTTCACCGTTCCCGGCGCGAACAGCGGCGCGCCATCATAGCGCGCAAACAGCCGATGATCGGCGGTGGGCCGCATGCGGTAGAGCCATGAACGGCGGTTCTCGTGTCTTGGCGAGGTGAAAGAGCTTCCGGACAGTTGCTCGGTGTAGAGGCCGAAAGCCGGGCGCTGGGGCGAGTTGCGTCCCTCGGGAAGGGCGCCGTCGACCGCCTCGCTCGCGAAATGGCCGCCGAAACCGGTCATGTAGTGAAGCGCGTCGGTCATGGGGCGCGGGTTACTGCCTCGCCGCCACAAAAACAAACGGGCGCGGCGCCCGAAACCGCCGCGCCCGGGCCCGGGCGGGGACTCGCTACCCGCCCGCGCTCATTTGCAGGCTCACCCGTTGTTGACGTTCACGTCGATCTTGTTGGGGACGCTGATGTTCGTGCCGTGGCTTCCAAAGCCCAGGTCGGCCCTGAAGATGTAGAGAAGCACGAGAACGACGATGATCAGGACGACGACGGCAAGAACTCCGCCACCTCCGCCACCGCCATTACCGGTTTCGACTACGGTCGTGTGTTCGCGTTCCGTGCCGTTGCCATCATTGTCGGCCATGAAACTCTCCCTTTATTCCCCTGTTGAGTTGGCGAAACGAACGAACTGCCGATGAGGCGGTTCCGTCATTGGAGGTGGAAGCAATGAACCGGATTATTGCCTTCGCGGCGCTCGCGATGCTCTCGAGTGCGTGCCACAGGCAGCCCCAACAAGCTGCTCAATCGAACGAACGGAGTGCGCCAACTCCCCCAGCGCCACCAGCTCAGCCATCCGCCAAACAGGCCGACGGCGGCGGGCTTCCCGACGACCGCACGCCCCTAGCCGAGCCGCAGGGCCCGATCGATCCCAGGAGCGCGGAGGGCGCGGGTCAGGTCGTCCAGCATTACGGCGCCCTGATCGAGCAGAAACGCTGGACGGAGTCGTGGAAGCTTTGGTCCAGCGTAGACGCCGCGAGGGAATTCGATCGTAACTGGCGCGATGATCTCGAAGTCCACATGGAAATCGGGAAGCCCGGCGATATGGAGGGTGCGGCGGGCTCCAGTTATGTCACCGTCCCCGCAGTCTTCTATGGCAAGACCAAGTCAGGAACGTCTTTTCGACGCAGCGCGGACGTGATCCTCCGCCGAGTGAACGACGTGCCTGGTTCGACGGAGGCGCAGCGGCGGTGGCACATCGAACGCATCGAGTTGAAAGGCAAAGCCTAGAGTCCGTTCAGCTCCTCGGCGAGCTGCTTTTCCTGCTCCTTGGTGATCGGCGCGCCGGTCGCGTCTGTGAGTTGCGTCGCGTTCGCCGAAACATTGCTGTCCTGCGACCCCGATCCAGTCGCATCATAGGCGAACCAGATGATCCCGGCTGCCCAGATCAGGGCCATCCAGCGGCTCTTGAAGATAGAGCTGGCGCGCATCGGAATCATGCGCGGATTGTCGCGCTTGCGGCTTAAGAATGGGTTGCGCGTTGCTCTTCGTCTTCGTGCACGACTTCGCGATAGGGAAAGCGGTCACGGATTCGCGTGTTGAAATAGATTCCCTTGGAAAATGCCGATCTGAATGTGTCCGCGACCTCCTGCGGCACGTCGGAATAAACATAACGGCGACCGGTGGTGAACTCGACCCACAGCTCGAGATTGTCAGGGCAATAAACAAACCTTCGGATCACGCTGGAGGGCATGAGCCCCCAACGCATCACGCGGCGTCTGGAGCCGAGATCCGTGTCTTGCTGCGGGTAAGCGCTCCGGCCATGCCGCCGAGTGCGAGAAGTGCGCCGGCAATGGCGAGTGGAGTCCAGCGATAATGTTCAAGCCAGGTCGAGAAGCCCATCGCGATGATCGGGACGATGACGCTTGAATAGGCAGCCTTCGCCGGACCGATCTTGCGGACCACGGGATAGTAGAGGCTGAAGGTCAAGACCGAAGCCGCGAGAGATAGATAGACCAGACCCGCCCAGTAGCCCGGATGCCAATCCATAACTGGCGCCCCCGAAAGAATGAGCGCGGCAACGGCGTCGATCGCGGCGCCAGCGGCCATCGACCAGGCGAGCAGCGCGAGAAGGGGAAAACGCCTCATTTCAGGCCGGGCCTGAAAAACATTTGCGGCCGAGGCGCCGACCATTCCCGCTAAGGTGAGTCCAATTCCCGCAGCGACGGCGCGGGCGCTCGCAGCATGTTCTTGCAGTTCGTGGACGAAGAGCAGGAAGATTCCCACGACCGCGACAACCGAGCTCCAGGCGAAGCGCGAGGTTACGCGCTGGCCGAGGAATGCCCAGGCGAGCAGGCTGCTCGGAATCAGCAGGAGCGCGAAGACGGTGGCGACGACTCCGGAGGTTATGTGCCGCTCGGCGAGATAGACCGCGTTGAAGTTGACGCAAAACTGCGCGAAGCCGAGGAACAGCGCGGGAATAATCGCCTTCGATCCGAGGCGCAGGCTCTGGCCTTTCCACGTCGCCACCGCCGCCATGGCAATGGCCGCGATCAAGAAGCGGTAGGTCACCGACCATTGCGGGGGAACCACGCCGAGCTGGCCGCGGATGACGATCCAGGTCGATCCCCAGATGGCCGTGAAAATGATGAAGGGAAGAACGACTTCGCTCCTCCCCCATCGGGGGAGGTGCCGCTGCGAAGCAGTGGCGGAGGGGGTGCGTCGTTCGCTCATTGCTCCTTCCGTGCTTCGCACGCCCTCCCCTCGAGGGGAGGGAGCGTCGGACCCGTGCCCTTCGCTCACAAGCCGGCGATCGCCGCGGCGAGACCTTCGATCGCCGCGCCCTGTTGGTCCCAGCTGGTGACGAGGCGGATCTGGCCCGGTCCCCACTCGTAGAAATCGTAACCCATCGCCTGCAAGCGCTGCGCCTCGTCGTCGGAGACCTTGAGGAAAATCTCGTTGGCCTCGACCGGGTAGACCAGCCGTTGAGGCGCAGCTCTGGCGAGCTGCTGCGCGGCTGCGTTCGCTGCCCGGGCGTTCTCCAGCCACAAGTCGCCGTCGAGCATCGCGAGGATTTGCGCGGCGAGGTAGCGGCCCTTGGAGAGCAGGTGCCCGGCGCGCTTGCGGCGAACGGCGATCTCGCCAGCAAGCTCGGTCCTGAATATGATCAGC
>DASTAU010000094.1:0-6082 GCA_035712425.1 Sphingomicrobium sp. | reverse complement strand
ATCTCCTCGAACGCGGCGCAGATCCGGTCGCGAAGCGATTCGAACCAGTCGCGCGCCGCCTGCTGCTGGTCGTCTAGCTCGAGCATGGCCGCGTCATCGCGGCGACCGGGGCCGGAAGCAAGCCGCGACGCTCACGAACTTGTAATGTTCGCAGTAATCCGCCGTTCACCGGGCGAGCGGCACCTCCCTTCGCGCAGGGGACCCGATCAGAGGATTTGAGGGATGAACAGGATATTTGGCGCGATCGCGCTCGGCGCGACGCTGATTTCCGCCCAGGCCATTGCCCGCAAGCATGAAGGCGGGATGATGGACCAGATGACTCGCGCCCAAGCGCAGCAGATGGCGGATTCGATGTTCCAGCGTTTCGACCTCAACCACGACGGGGTCGTGACCCGGCAGGAAGCCGAGCAGATCGCCGCTCAGTTCGGCGGCAGCGGACATGCCGAGCGGATGATCGACCGCCTGTTCGGGACCAATCAGTCGCTGACTTTGCAGCAGGCCGAGGCCGTGGCTCTGGCTCGCTTCGACCGCGAAGACCTGAATCACGATGGCGTGGTGACCCAGGAAGAGCGGCAGCAGGCTCGGGCATTGGCGAGGGCGCAGGGTGCGGGCCAGCCTCCGGCGCCGCCCGCGGCTCCAGCGCCAGTTCCGCAAAATCAGTAAGCGCGGCGCTGCGCGGAAACGAGCATCCTTAGAAGCATGGCGACGGGGCGCGGGACTCCAACCTTGCCTTCGAGCCACAGGCTGACGGCGGAGCGCGACACGCCAATCGCTTGCGCAAGATCGTTCTGGGTGCGGTAGCCGAGGCTTCGCATCGAGGAGCGAAGTTCGTCGGGCGACATGGAGGCGAGGCGCTCGTCCATCGTCAGATCGCGTCCGCTCCCCTGTCGCCGGTGCGGATGCGGATCGCCTGCTCGACGTCGATGACGAAAATCTTGCCATCGCCGATGCGGCCGGTTCGGGCGGCGTTCTCGATCGCCTCGACGACATTATCGACGAGCGAATCTTCGACGACGACCTCGACCTTCACCTTGGGAAGGAAGTCGATCACATATTCCGCGCCGCGATAGAGCTCGGTGTGGCCCTTCTGGCGGCCGAAGCCCTTGACCTCGACCACGGTGATCCCGGAAACGCCGACGTCGTGAAGCGCGTCCTTCACGTCGTCGAGCTTGAAGGGCTTGATGATCGCTTCGACCTTCTTCACGCCTTTGCCCCTGTCATGGCTGCTAAGCTAATGCCCAATCGGCGCCGTATTTGGAAGGCAGGGCAACGATCGAAATGAAGGCAATCATTCTTTCCGCCGGACAAGGCTCCCGCCTCGGCCATCTGGTCGACGTCCGGCCCAAGTGCCTGATCGATTTCAGCGGGCGGACCTTGCTCGATCGCCAGCTTGATACGCTGGAGGCGAACGGCGTCCACGAAGCGGTGGTCGTCACCGGATTCCACGACGAGCTGGTAAACCAGGCGATCGCCAAGCGGAGCGGCGGGCCGAACGTGCGGACGGTCTTCAATCCCTTCTACAAGGTCGCCGACAATACCGGGTCCTTGTTCATGGCACGGGAGGAGCTGGCGGGCGATTGCCTGGTGTGGAACGGCGATACGCTGGTGTCGCGCGAGTTGATGCGACGCGTGGTCGCGAACGGGCAGGACGGGATTTGCGTCACCATCGACCGCAAGGATTCATATGACGAGGACGACATGAAGGTCGTCGAGCAGGGCGGGCGGCTGAAGTCGATCGGCAAGCGTATCGCCGAGGGCGTGAATGCCGAATCGATCGGGCTTCTCGCATTCCGCTCGGGCGGCGCTGAGCAATTCCGCGACGCGATCGAGCAGGCGATGCGGACGCCCGAGGGGACCACCATTTGGTATTTGCGGGTGATCAACCAGATCGCCCAGGGCGCCGACATATGGGCCCTCGACATCAACGGCGAGGAATGGGGCGAAGTCGACTTCCCGGCCGATGTGGACGCGGCGCGTGAATTGACCGCGCGCTGGGATGCCGCGGAGGAAGCTGCGGTGGCGTAGGCTATCGATAGGAGAGCGGATGTATCGCGTTGTTTTGGAATGTTCCGATGTTCCGCCGCTCGAAGGTGCTGAAGCGGCGACTGACATCGAGTCTGAGTTTCGCGAGCACCGACCCCATCATCAGAACGTCAAATGCACATTCGAGAGCGGCAGGCTTGTCTTGGTGGCCGAGAATAACTTCGACGCTGATGGACGAGCGCTAATGGATGAATTCTCCGACTGCATCAGTGCCTATATCGCCACGCCGTTCGATGGCGATCTGAGGCTGGTCTCCAGCAAAGTTATCTGATTTGTCACTGAATTAGCGCTGCCACGGCAGGAACGTGTGGTTGGCGCCGAACCCCTCCACCATTGAATCTTCGTTCAATGGTCCCCCTCCCCATCGCTGCGCGATAGGGAGGAGCTCTAGGCGTAAGGCGGCCGGTCGAGCCCCTTCGGGCTCTTCGTGAAGACCTCGTGGCCCGTTTCCGTGATCCCGATCGAATGTTCGAACTGGGCGGAGAGGGAGCGGTCGCGGGTGACTGCTGTCCAGCCGTCATCCAACAGCTTCACGTCGGGACGGCCGACGTTGATCATCGGCTCGACGGTGAAGATCATGCCGGGGCGAAGCTCCGGTCCGGTGCCCGGACGTCCCGCGTGGACGACCTCGGGGCTGTCGTGGAACAGGCGTCCGACGCCGTGGCCGCAGAAATCGCGGACGACGCTGTAGCGGTTCGATTCCGCGTGGCGCTGGATGGCGTTCGCAATGTCGCCGAGGTGGTTGCCGGGCTTGGCTTGCTCGAGGCCCAGCATAAGGCATTCGTAGGTAACGTCGACCAGCTTACGGGCGCGCAGCGGGACGTCGCCGACCAGATACATGCGGCTGGTGTCGCCGTGCCAGCCGTCGACGATCGGCGTCACGTCGATGTTGACGATGTCGCCGTCCTTCAGCGCTTTTTCGCCCGGGATTCCGTGACAGACGACATGATTGATCGAGATGCAGCAGCTGTGGGTGTAGCCGCGGTAGCCGAGCGTCGCCGGCACTCCGCCGCCTTCGACCGTCATCCGGTAGACGATCTCGTCCAACTCCGCCGTCGTCACTCCCGGGACGACGTGCGGCACGAGCGCGTCGAGGATCTCCGCGGCGAGGCGGCCGGCCCGGTGCATGCCGGTGAAGGCTTCGGGCCCGTGGAGCTTGATGACGCCATTGCGGGATTCGACCCGGTCGTCGGCGGCGACTGAGACATATTGAGTCATGGCCACAAGATAGGCACGGGGGGCGCGGAAGTCGAATGGGAGATTGCCGTTGAACGATGAAGCGAAGCGATGGACCGCAGCGCTCGTCGTGATCGGCGACGAGATCCTTTCCGGGCGCACGCAGGACAAGAATGTCGCTCAGCTCGCGACCTGGCTGAACGACCAGGGGATCAGGCTCGCCGAGGTGCGGATTGTCCCCGATGTGAGCGAACGCATCGGCGAGGCGGTGAACGCGCTTCGGGTGAAGCACGACTATCTGTTCACGACCGGCGGGATCGGGCCGACCCACGACGATATTACGGTCGATGCGGTCGCGGCGGCGTTCGGAGTCCCGGTCATCGTTCACCCCGAGGCGCGGCAGATCCTCGTCGATTATTATCGCGACCGGCCGGGCGGGCTGACCGAGGCGCGCTTGAGGATGGCTCGAACGCCGGAAGGGGCGGAGCTGCTCCGCAACCCGAGCTCGGGAGCGCCGGGGATCAAGATCGGCAATGTCTACATCATGGCGGGAGTGCCGAGCATCACGGCGAGCATGCTGGAAGCACTGACGGGCACGCTCGAGGGCGGGCGGCCGGTGGTCTCGGTGACGATCGGAGCGCGGGCGCCGGAAAGCGATGTCGCCGACCTGCTGCGCGAAACCGAAGCCGCGCATCCGGGCGTGGCGATCGGCAGCTATCCCTTCTTCAAGGAGGGCCGCTACGGGTCAAACTTCGTGATCCGGTCCGAGGATGGTGAACTCGCCCGGACGACGGGAGACGACCTTGCCGGCCGCCTGCGCGAGGCGGGTTATGAGCCGATCGACGGAGGGATTTGAGCAGCGCTCGTTGACTGAGATTTGCGGCGCACCTAACTCACGCCGCTCAGGCGCGGGTATGATGTAATGGTAGCCTGTCAGCTTCCCAAGCTGAACGCACGGGTTCGATTCCCGTTACCCGCTCCAAAGCCGACATGCCGAGGGCATGTCGAAGCTTTGGAGCGCGCTTCGCATCGGCGAAGCGGTGACAGCCTGACCTCAAGAAAAGGCGGGTCCCGAATCAAGTCCGGGATGACGATCGTGGGGGTCAGGCCACCTCGTCGCGATATTCGTAGAGGTGGTGGTCTTCGTAGAGGCCGGCCTTGAGGTAGGGGCTGTTTTCGACCAGCGCTTCGGCGGCGGCGCGGTCGTCGACTTCGAAGACCATCATCATTCCGGCGCGGTTGCCAGCCTCGTCGCGGAGCTGGCCGACGCTCCGGATCGGGATGTAGGGCTGCGACAGGAAATCGTTTGTCTGTTGCTGGACCGACTGCGGAATCGGTTCGGCGCCGGCTTTCAGGAAGCCCATCCACGCGAACAACATAAGCAAATCTCCCGCGACTCTTGGGCGGAGCGGGGGTCGCGATGCGCCGCTGGCCCAGTATCGTCAACGCACGCGAAACAAAAGGAACGATCGGGCGCGTTGAGAGTTGCTTAATATAAGCACCCTTACTATATCCGCGCTAATGGAAACCTTACCGTTTGAAATCGGCGAGACCGCGCACGTGCTGCGCAAGGCGTTCGATCGCCTCGCGGTCGGGCTTGGCGTTACGCGTGCGCAGTGGAAGGTGCTGTTCCGGCTGACCCGGACACCTGGCCTTCGCCAGGTCGAGCTCGCGGAAATGCTCGAACTCGAGCCGATTACCTTGTGCCGGATCGTCGATCGCCTCGAGGAGGCGCGGCTGGTCGAGCGCGTGCGCGATCCCGACGATCGTCGCGCGTGGAGGCTTCATGTCACCGCAGAAGCCCAGCCACTCGTCGAGAAACTCCAGGGGGTGGGCGCCCAGCTCATCGAGCATGCGTTTGCGGGAATTGACCCGAAAGACATCGAAATCACCCGCCGGGTGCTCGCGCAGGCGCGCGAACAGGCTGGCCGGGCGACAGCAATGAACAGGGCATCGAATCAATGAACAAGATGGCTACCGAACCGATGACCGCAACGGCGGCGCCGGCGAAGGTCAGGAGAAAGGTCAAGCTTCCCGCCGGGAAGAGCGCGCTGAGAACGGTGCTGATGCTCATCGTTCCCGCGCTCCTGATCATTGGCGGCGCTTATTATTGGCTGACCAGCGGCGGGAGCGTCGGGACCGACGATGCCCAGGTGAAGCAGGACATCGTGTCGGTCAGCGCACAGGTGACCGGGCCGATCGAGCAGGTTTACGTTCGCGACGGACGGCACGTGAAGCGCGGCGACATATTGTTCCGCATCGATCCCGCGCCCTTCCAGGTCGCGCTGGAGAATGCCGAGGCGCAACTCGCCGCGGCGCAGCTTCAAACGAGCCAGCTCCGCACCCAGGCCGCGGGCACGGGGGCGGACATCGTCGGCGAGGAAGCCAACCTCAAGATCAAGCAGAATGCGCTTGGCCGTCAGCAGGCGCTTCTGAAGCAGGGCTTCACGACCCGCGCCGACTATGAGGATGCGCTCAACGAGGTGAAGACCGCCGAGCAGCAGGTGGCCGACGCCAAGGCGCGCGCCGCCAATGCGCACGCGGCGATCGCTCCTGGCGAGCAGCCGTCGATCGCGCAGGCGCGCGCGGCGGTGGACAAGGCGAAGCTCGACCTCGAGCGCACGACGGTTCGGGCGCCGATGGACGGCGTGGTCGAGAATGCCGACAGCCTCCAGGTCGGGCAAATGGCCGTCACGGGCCTTGGAATGCTCTCGGTCGTCCACAGCCAGACGGCGTGGGTCGAGGCGAACTTCAAGGAGAAGGACGTCGGCAAGATGGTTCCGGGCCAGCGCGCGACCATCGAGGTCGATGCTTATCCCGGCCAGAAGTTCGAAGGTCACGTGCAGAGCGTCGGTGCTGGAAC
>DASTAU010000093.1:0-9778 GCA_035712425.1 Sphingomicrobium sp. | reverse complement strand
GCATCCGGATTCGGTCGTGATCCATGACGGCGACGATCCTTATTTCGTGGTCGCCGCCGACAAGGGCACCGCGACCTTCTCGGACATTGCCAACGGGATCGCGCTCGAGCACAATTTCTGGCTTGGCGACGCCTTCGCGAGCGGCGGTTCCCACGGCTATGACCACAAGGCGATGGGGATCACCGCCAGGGGCGCGTGGATTTCCGTCCAGCGCCACTTCCTCGAAATGGGCGTCGACGTTCAGTCGGACGAAGTTTCGGCGGCGGGTTGCGGCGACATGTCCGGCGACGTGTTCGGCAATGGAATGCTGCTTTCGAAGTCATTGAAGCTCGTCGCCGCATTCGACCATCGTCACATCTTCATCGATCCTAATCCCGATCCGGCGAAAAGCTGGGTGGAGCGCAAGCGCCTCTTCGACCTGCCGCGTTCGAGCTGGGATGATTACAAGAGGGAGCTGATCTCAAAGGGCGGCGGCGTTTTTCCGCGCACCGAAAAGTCCATCCCGCTCAGCGCGGAGGCCCGCGAGGCCCTCGGGACGAGCGCCAAGGAGCTGGAGCCGACCGCGCTGATCAACGCGATCCTGAAGGCCCCAGTGGACCTGCTCTGGTTCGGCGGCATCGGGACCTACATCAAATCCTCGAAGCAGAGCCAGTCGGACGTCGGCGATCCCTCGAACGACGTCCTCCGCGTCGATGCGAGCCAGCTTCGCGCGAAGGTGATCGGAGAGGGCGCGAATCTCGCCGTCACTCAGGCGGGCCGCATCGAATTCTCGGAACATGGCGGACGCATCAACACCGACTTCATCGACAATAGCGCTGGCGTCGACTGCTCGGATAACGAAGTGAACATCAAGATCCCGCTCAACCGGGAGATGCGGGACGGGACGCTCTCCTTCGAGAAGCGCAACAGCCTGCTCGCGAAGATGACCGACGATGTCGCGGACATCGTGCTCGAGGACAACCGGCTTCAGACTCTCGCGCTATCGATCGCGGAGGCGGGCGGAGCCACGGCCCTTCCGGCGCACGTGCGGACGATCGAGCTGCTCGAAGCTTCCGGGCGGCTTGATCGCCAGGTCGAGGGACTTGCCTCGAGCGAAGAGCTGATGCGGCGAACGCAGGAGAATCGGGGCCTGACCCGGCCCGAGCTTGCGGTCGTGCTGTCGATCTCGAAGATCGTTCTCCAGGCTGCGGCCGAGGAACTTCGTCTGTCCGAGGACCCGCTGGTCGAGCCCCAGTTGTTCGACGCTTTCCCGAAGCCGATGCGCAAGGCGCATGCGGATTCGATCCGCGCGCATCGCCTGCGCAATGAGATCATCGCCACCAAGGTCGCCAACCGCCTCGTGAACCGGCTCGGGCCGGGCATGGCGTTCGACCTGATGGAGGAGGAGGGCGCGTCCCTTCAACAGGTGGTGGCGTCTTTCCTTGTCGCCGAGCGGCTGCTCGACCTCGACAAATTGTGGATCGAGATCGAGGAAGCGACGCTTCCGGAGACAGTGCGCATCGAGCTTTTCTCGATTGCCGCCGCAAGCATCAGCGCGCATCTCTCGGACATCCTGCGCGCCGCGGGCGGCGAGATGCGCATCTCCAACCTTTGCAAGAGCCTTGAACCGGGTGTCCGAAAGGTCTCGGCAGCGGCGACGAAGCTCATCCGTTCCGAAGTGCGCAACGAGGCGGCGGCACGCCGCGATCGCCTCCTGGCGCTCGGCGCGAGCGAGGAGATCGTTCGCGGCCTCGTCCGGCTCTACGAGCTCGACGGCGTGTTCGGAATTGCGGCGCTCGCGGCGCGGCAGAAGATCGATGAGCTATCGGTGACCCGCGCCTACACCCGCCTTGGCGAAGCGCTGGGGCTCGATTGGGCACAGCAGCAAGTCGCGCGCTTCGTGCCAGCCGATCAGTGGGAACGCCTCCTCACCGCAGGTCTCGCGCGCGATTTCGAGCAACTTCGCATCGAGTTCCTGTCGCGCTGCCGCGGAGACGATCTCGACGAGTGCGTCGATGGCTGGATTGCCCACCAGGGACCGCGGATCGAGCAGTTCCGTGAGCTCGTGGCTCGCGCGCGCAGCGAAGGCCATGTGAGCGCGCCGATGCTCGCGCAGATTGCCGGCCAGGCGCGGATTTTGCTCGGGCGCTGATGCGCATGGCAGTCCTGGTTCCCGCGCCGGATTACCCGGAGCCGTGGGCTTGGGCCTATGACGCCGAAGCCGGCGCCCTCACCGAAGCAGGCGCTTCGGTCGAAGCGATTGCATGGACCGAGGCTGGCGAGCTAACCGGATACGACCTGGTCTTGCCGCTGGTCGCCTGGGGCTATCATCTCGACTATTCGCGATGGCTCGATTTTCTCGATCGCGCCGAGCGCGCCAGCCTGCCGCTGATCAACCCGCCGGCGCTTCTCCGGTGGAACAGCGACAAATCCTATCTCGCCGAGCTGGGTGAGGCTGGCGTTCCCACGGTTCCGACGCTGGCAGTCGAGTCATGCTCGGATACTGATCTTGAGGAAGCGCGCCGCCAATTCGGCTGTGAATTTCTGGTGATAAAGCCACCGGTCTCTGCAAGCGCGATGGGAGCCCACCTGCTCGGGCCGAACGATGACATTCCATCGGAGAGCCGCGGCAAGCCCATGATCGTCCAGCCGCTCATTGAGGAGATTTCCCGGACCGGCGAATTCTCGCTGATGCTGTTTGACGGCGAATATAGTCATGCCGTCGTGAAGCGCCCGCGTTCCGGCGATTTCCGGGTGCAGGAATATCACGGGGGCGAGACGCGCCACTGCAATGCTCCGCCCTCCGGCGCAATTGAGCTTGCGCAAGCAGCGCTCGCTGGCGCGCCGGCCAAAGCCACCTACGCTCGCGTCGACATCGTGCCGGACGACGAAGGCACGCTGAGGATCATGGAACTGGAGCTGATCGAACCGTCGCTGTTCATCGACCATGCGCCGGACGGCGGCGCAGCTTTCACTCGCGCGATCCTGAGCGCCGGTCGAACAGCCACTGCCTGATTGCGGAGGTCAGGTTCGGCGGCTGGTCCGCATCGAGCCGGGCGGCGTCTATTTCAGCGACAAGTGTATTGACCGGGCAGCGGCGTTCCTTCGCAGCTTCCTCCAGCGCGTTCCAGAACATCGGTTCAAGGCTGATGGAAGTCTGATGCCCGGCGATAAGCACCGAGCGCTTCTTCGGCGGAGCGTAGTCGGCCTCCGCCATCAGTACATGTGCTGGCCGCCGTTGATCGACAGTGTCGAGCCGGTAATGAAGCCCGCATTCTCGTCGCACAGGAAGGCGACTCCCCGCGCTATCTCCTCAGCCTTGCCGAGCCGGCCCACCGGAATCCGGGCGACGATCTTGCCGAGCACCTCCTCGGGCACTGCGGCGACCATGTCGGTATCAATATAGCCAGGAGCGATCGCGTTCACGGTCACGTTGAACCGGGCTCCTTCCTGCGCCAGCGCCTTGGTAAAGCCGTGGATGCCGGATTTGGCGGCGGCGTAATTGACCTGTCCGTATTGTCCGGCCTGGCCGTTGATCGAGCCGATGTTGACGATTCGGCCATAGCCGCGCGCCGTCATCCCCTCGAACACCGCCTTGGCCATGTTGAAGCAGCCGCCGAGATTGGTGTCGATCACGTCTTGCCACTTCTGGTGGTCCATGCGCTTCATCGTCGTGTCACGGGTGATGCCGGCGTTGTTCACGAGCACATCGACGGGGCCGAGGTCGGCCTCGACCTGCCGGACGCCTTCCTGGCACGCGTCGAAATCGGAGACGTCCCATTTGAACGCCTTGATTCCGGTCCGCTCGGCGAAGGCGCGGGCGCGCTCGTCGTTGCCGGCGTAATTCGCCGCGACGTTCATGCCCATATTCTTCAGCGCGACGCTGATTGCTTCGCCGATCCCACGCGTTCCGCCGGTGACGATCGCGACCCGTGCCATGTCAAGCTCCCTGCCGTTTCGAAGCGGGCGCCCTATTCGCCGCGGGGCCAGCCTGCAAGTTCGCGCTCGATCAGCCGTTCAAGCATGGCGATGCTTTCGGGCGAATTGTTGAGGCAGTCGAGCAAAGCGAACTCTTCGCCGCCGGCTTGTTTGAAAGCATGGCGGCCGCGGATCCCGAGCTCTTCGAGAGTCTCGAGGCAGTCGACGGAGAAGCCGGGAGTGGCGACGGCGATGCGCCTGATGCCTTTGGCAGGGTAGCCAGCGAGCGTCGCGTCGGTCGCTGGCTCGAGCCACTTCGCGCGTCCGAAGCGGGACTGGAATGAGACGTCGACCTCGCGGCCAAGCGCTTGCGTAATCAGGCGCGCGGTCTCAAGGCAGTGCTCATAATAGGGATCGCCGAGGTCGGCCGTTCGCTGCGGCATTCCGTGAAAGCTCAGCAGCAGGCGTTCGGGCTCGAAGTCCAGCGCGGCGATCTGGCGGGACAAATTGGTGCACAGCGCGTCGATATAGAGCGGTTCGTCATAATATGGCGGAAGGGTCCTGATCGCCGGCTGATCGCGCATCGCGGCGAGCGCGGCGAAGACGGCGTCGTTGGCGGTCGCGGTCGTCGCCGCCGAATATTGCGGATAGAGCGGCGCGGCGAGAATTCGCGTGCAGCCTTCCCGAACCATCTTGTCGATCGCGACGGCAATGCCCGGATTTCCGTAACGCATTGCATAGTGGATGCTGAGGTCAGGCAGGCGCTTGCGCAGGGCCTCGGCCTGACGGTGGGCGATCACCCGAAGCGGCGAACCTTCATTGGTCCAGATCTGATTGTAGGCTTCGGCCGATTTCCGCGGCCGCGTAGGGAGGATGGCTCCGTACAGGATCGGCTTCCACGCGAATTTCGGGATTTCGATGACCCGCGGATCGCTGAGAAACTCCGCAAGATAACGCCGCACCGCGCGTACTTTGGGCGCATCGGGCGTTCCGAGGTTGATCAGCAGTACGCCGACTTTCGCTTCGCGCGTCATTAGGCGGCCATAGGATCGAACGGCAGCGTGCGCAGCCTCTTCCCGGTCGCTGCGAAGACCGCATTAGCGACGGCGGGGGCGAGGACCGTCGTGCCGAGGCCGCTGATTCCGCCAGGAGAGTCGCTGCTGGGAATGACCTCAACGATGATCTCCGGCGTCTCGTCCAGGCGCGGAAGGCCGATCCCGCCGATCGGCCTCGCGCGCGGCATCCCGGCGACCCATTCGGGCGCGGCGGCGGTGGACTGCGCCAGCGCCCAGATGAGCCCGGCTTCGATCTGCTGCTGGACGAGGCCGCTGTTGACCGCGCGCCCGCAATCGACGGCGGCGGCGAGCCGCTCGACCTTTACTTGGCTGTCGCTGCCGATGCTCGCGCTGGCGACAAGGCCAATATGCGATCCGAACGCGGAACAGCCGGCGATTCCCATTGTGCTCCCCGCGCCGCCGCCGTCCCATTGCGCGAGCCGGGCCGCGCCTTGAAGGCAGCGCGCGAGGCGGCCGTTGTCGCCAAGCATCGACATCCGGAACGCGAGCGGTTCCAGACCCGCGGCGCGCGCGAGCTCATCGACGAAGCTTTCGGTGAAGAAGGCGAATTCGCGTTCCGGCGACCCGCGCATGTAGCCCACCGTGAAGGGCAGGGAAGGCTGCATGGCTTCGATCGTAACGTTCGGGATCGCATATGGGGGAATTCCGACGATTGCGTTGCGGATCGCCGTGCGTTTCTCCTCCGTATCCAGAAGGCGCGACATCGCCGAGCCCATCCCGTTCAAGGTCGCAACTTGCATCCTCCAGGCGGCGGTGATTCCGCCGGCGCCGGGCAGCGCGTTCATCCGGGCGAGTGCCCCGGGCGAGAGTAGATCGTGGTTCTGGTTCGCGCTTTGCGAGAAAACGACTTGCACGGGAGCTTTGAGCTGCCGGGCGAGCTCGATCGCATATGCGATCGCATCGGGTTCGAGCGCTCGGCCGGAAGGTCCACCAACTGGCATCGGATAGAGCGTCACGTCGGACTCGCTGATGCGTGCCGCGCGCGCCGCGGCAGCCCGGGCTAGGCCGGGCGCCTGGGTCGGCGCCCAGACTTCGACCCGTCCGCCAGTGAAGCGGGCCGTCGCGGTTTGCGGTTCGAGCGAGAGATGCTGGCCCGGGGCGACGAAGTAGGTCGCCGCCAGCGGACGCGATCCCCTCACGGTGGAATCGTAATTGCCCCGGGTGAAGCGCCGGCTAGGCCCTTCGCCGGTCAATGCTTGCTCGAATAGCGGGCGCATCTGTGCCTGCGTCCTGGGGCCCGAGAAAACCGGATCAGCCGCCTTGATTGCCCGCTCCGCCGCGAACCAGTTGTCGGCGACGACGGCAATCCACGAATCGCGCGCGGCGATGTGGCGGATGCCGGGCAGGCGTTCGATTGAATCGCGATTGAAGCTGGTGAGCCGTCCTCCGGCGGGAGCGACCCGCAAGCTCGCGAAAAGCATTCCCGCAAGCCTGACATCGGCTGCGAACCTCCAGCCGCCGTCGGCTTTTGCAGGACCGTCTAATCGCGGAAGCGGCTGTCCCCCGAGGCGCCCCTTGGTCGATGGGTTGAACCGAGCCTTGCCGGGCGGCGATCGATCCGCCGCTTCCTCCGCCAGCTCGCCGAAGGTGAAGGTCCGTCCGCGGTTCATCACGAAACCGTCGGCGGTCTCGCAAGCGCCCGGATCGACATTCCACCGGTCGGCGGCAGCGCCCACGAGCATCGAACGAGCAACCGCCGCAGCTTCGCGCATTGGCTCCGCGAAGGCTCGGGCGGATGTCGAGCCCGCGGTGATTCGACTGCGCCCGTCGCTCTCGATGCTGTGCGCCCGCATCACGCCGACGCTGTCGAGCCAGCCTTGCTCGCTCGCCAGTGCGTTGCCGTAGGTTCCGGTCAGCGGCGCAGGTTCGACGGCGATCGAATCCCAATCCGCGCCAAGCTCGTCTGCGACGATCTGCGAGAGACCGGTCCAGATGCCTTGTCCGGACTCGGCCTGAGGGATCGCTACGGTAATCCGGCCGTCGCGGGCGATCTTGATGAAGCTTCCGAACGCTTCCTCGCCCTTTTGCACGGCGAGGTCGCTGCCGAGGTGGTGTGGCCAGAGCGCGTAGGCGACGACCAGGCCAATGCCCGCGCCCCCGCCGATCAGCAATGTGCGTCGGTCGAGCTTCAACTTGTGTACTGCGCCTTGAGCGCGCGGCGGTCGATCTTGCCGGTGCCAAGGCGGGGCAGGGGCGCATCCACGAACAGGATACGTTCGGGAATCTTGAACTTCGCGAGACGTCCGTCGAGGAATGCGCGCAACTCATCCTCGTTCAGGTCGCCGCCGTTTGAATGAACGATCGCCACGGGAACTTCGCCGAGTCTTTCGTCCGGCGCCCCGAAAACGCACGCCTCAGCGACCGCGTCGCAGGCGTATAGTTCGGCTTCGACTTCCGCCGTGGAGATATTCTCCCCGCCCCGGATGATGATCTCTTTCTTACGGTCGACGATGAACAAATAACCGTCTTCATCGAGATATCCGATGTCACCGCTGCGAACGAAGCCATCCTTCGTGAACGCCGCTTCGGTCGCCTCGGGATTGCGCCAATACCCCTTCACGTTCGCGGCGCTTCGGATGCCGATCTCCCCAAGCTCGCCCGTCGCTTCCGCACGGTCGTCCTCGCCGAGGATCGCAACCTCGACAAACGGCTTCGCCGCGCGTCCCGTGGAGTCCGGCTTGTCGGCATAGTTCGTCCAGAAGTTGGTGCATCCGACGGCATTGGTCTCGGTCAGTCCGTAACCCAGCGCCGGCTGCGCTTCCGGGAACTCGCCCCTAAGCCGTTCCACGTGGCTGATCGGGCGCGGAGCACCGCCCGCGGTAATGTCCTTCAGCGACGACAGATCGTATTTATCGCGGTCCGCATGGTTCATGAGCTCGAGGCTCATGGTCGGCACTCCGACGAAATAGGTGATCTTCTCCTTCTCGATCAGCCGAAGAGCTTCCGCTGCGTCCCACTTCGGCATGATTACCATGCAGCGGCCGATGACGAAGCTGTTGAGCATCACCGGCACTTCGCCGGTGACGTGGAACAAGGGGACGCTGACGAGCGTGCGTGGCGTCTTGGGCGGCCGGCCCTCCTGTTCGAGCAGCGCACGCAGGACGATTAACCCCAGCCCGTAGGAGTAAGTGCCGGTGGTGACGGCCCGATGCGTCGAAACCGCGCCTTTGCACGCGCCCGTCGAGCCCGACGTGAAGAGGATCGTCGCATCGTCCTCGGGATCGATCTCCGGAAGATCGATCGAAGCATCGGAGAGAAAAGGTGCGAGGGCTTCGTGGGCGGCAAGATCGACGTCCAGGCTGATGATCTCACTAACCCGGCACCGCTCGGCAAGCCTTCGACCACGGGAAGCATCCGCGATGATCAGCTTCGGTTCGGTCAGGAGGACCGCATGCTCCATCTCCGCCGGCTGCCACCAGCCGTTGAGCAAGGTCGCGATTCCGCCCGCCTTGACGATGCCCATGTAGCTGAGGACCCAGGAAGCGCAGTTGCGCATGGCGATACCGACGCGATCGCCCTTCTCGATACCCCGTTCCACCAGGCCAGCGGCTACTCGATTTGAGATGCTGTCGAGGTCCGCGAAGCTGAATCGCTCGTCGCCGGAAACGAGTGCCTCGTTCGCTGCGTTCAGCGCGCAAAAGGTGCGGAAGAAGCTCGGTAGGGTAGCAGGGAAATTCTCGACGATCGCTCGACCCTGCTCGTCCTTGCCGATGACGAGGCGGCCGCCGGGTCCGGTGACCCTCGCCAGTTCCTCGTCAAAGCGGCGGTCGAGCTCGCTCGGCATCCCTTGAGTGACTTCCTTTGCCTTTGCTGACACCCGCCTTATGAGGCGCTGATCATTTAGGGGGAAGCCCTTGCAAGCCGACGCGTATCCAGGGTTCACCAAGTTCACCGATTTGGGCTTGTCTCCAGTGGCGCTCCACATCGGTCCGTTCGACCTCAGATGGTACAGCCTCGCCTATCTCGCGGGAATTTTCATTGGCTTCTGGTACCTGCTGAAGCTGGTGAAGCAGCCGGGCTCGCCGATGGGCCGGCGTCATGCCGACGATCTCGTCTTCTATGCAGCGCTCGGCGTCATCCTCGGCGGTCGCATCGGCTACGTCCTGTTCTACAATCTCGGCCAATATCTCCAGCACCCGATCGAGATATTGAAGCTGTGGGACGGCGGGATGTCATTCCACGGCGGCGTGATCGGAACATCGCTCGGGATCTTCTATTTCGCGCACAAGGAGAAGCTGTCGTGGCTTCGGATCCACGATTACGTCGCGTGCTGCGTGCCTTTCGGGCTGTTTTTCGGCCGGCTCGCCAATTTCGTGAACCAGGAGCTGTGGGGGGCACCCACGACGGTTCCCTGGGCCGTGCGCTTCGTTGAGGGCGTAAACCTTCTCGGCCAGCCCGTGCTCGGGCCGCCGCGACACCCGAGCCAGCTCTATGAAGCAATACTCGAAGGCATCCTTCTCTTCTGCATCCTCGCGTGGATGTTCTGGAAGACGCAATCCCGCTACGAACCCGGCAAGCTCGTCGGCGCTTTCCTGTTCTTCTACGGCTCTTTCCGTTTCGGCATCGAATTCATCCGCGAGCCGGACAGCCAGCTTATCGCGTTCACGCAGGCTACCGGACTGCACATGGGCCAGTGGCTATCGCTGCCGATGATCCTCGGCGGCCTCTACCTGATGCTGACCGCGAAAAAGCGCCGAGTCCGCGTTGAGGCAACCGCAGGGACAGCATCGGTAGCGTGACCCCGCTGGAGCGAGCGCTTCACGGTCGAATCCGGGCCGAAGGGCCCATCACCGTCGAAGCCTTTA
>DASTAU010000092.1:0-8640 GCA_035712425.1 Sphingomicrobium sp. | reverse complement strand
GGCTATGTGAAATTCATCGGGGACATGACTCCGGCAAGCAACCCGGCCGACCTCGATGAAATTCCGCCTGAGCTGCGCGACCGCGCATTTCAGATTCGCCCGGTTTGGCAACGCTTTCTGGTTGTTCTCGCTGGACCGGTCGCCAATTTCATCCTCGCGATCGCCATTTTCGCCGCTTTCTTCATGACCTTGGGGGCGCCGCGAACGAATATCGTCGGCGCGATCGTTCCCAACACGCCGGCCGCTGCGGCGGGACTTAAGCCAGGCGACAAAATCTTGTCGATCGCCGATCGCGAAACCCCGAGTTTCGATGAGATTCGATCCGTGGTCGCCCTCCGGCCCAACGAAACAGTGGCAGTAGAACTCGAGCGCGATGGCCTTCGTCGCGAAATCCAGGTTCGCCTCAAAGCGGACGTCGAAACGGACGAATTCGGCCAGAAATTCGAGCGCGGATTGCTGGGCCTTTATCCGACAACCGGAGTGCTTCAGCGCCTACCGATCTATCAGGCGGTGCCCGAGGCGACCCGTTACACTTGGCACGTCACGCGTTCGATGGCCGACGGCCTCGGACAAATCATCAGCGGCAGCCGCGGAACAGAGGGCGTAGGCGGACCCATCAAGATCGCTCAGATCGCCGGACAGCAGGCATCGCTTGGCGCATTACCCTTCGTTCAGCTGCTCGCCTTGTTCTCAATTAATCTCGGATTCATCAACCTCTTGCCAGTCCCGATGCTGGATGGAGGGCATCTGTTTTTCTATGCAGTGGAAGCCATTCGCCGTCGGCCGCTCAGCGCGCGGGCGCTCGACTGGGCGTTTCGTGGGGGCCTGGCCCTCATCCTTGCACTGGTGGTCTTCACGACAATCAACGATCTTGGCTCGATTGGACTTTGGGACCGGCTTCAACGCTTGATTGGTTAGGAGGGTTGGGGCAGGGCAAGAACGGGGCTCAGCGGCGGAGGTCGTCGCGGCGCCAACTGCACAAAAGGCGGGGAACGGGTGATTTCAAAGACGACGAGTTTTAGCCGGCAGGCCGGCGCGCTGCTCCTGGTTGGCACCGTCCTTGGCGGCACCGCCTTCCCGGCATTTGCGCAGACGGCCCCCGACCAGCAGCCCGCGCCCTCTACGCCGGCGCCTGCTCCTGCTCCTGACACGGCAACCGCGCCCGCGGCTCCCGCCGGCCAGACCCAGGGCGTCATTCGCTCGATCAGGGTTCACGGGAGCCAGCGCCTCGAGCCGGAAACGGTCCGCGCTTATGCGAACCTCAATCCGGGGCAGACTTACACCCGGACGACGCTCGATCAGGCGGTCAAGGACCTGTACGCCACGGGCCTTTTTGCCGACGCCACGATCAGCGGCACCGAGACCGGCGACCTCGTCATCAACGTCCGCGAAAACCCGGTGATCAACCGCATCATCCTCGAGGGCAACAAACGCCTCAAGGACGACAAGATCACGCCGGAGATCAAGCTCGCTCCGCGGCAGATCTTCACACGTTCGGCCGCCCGCGCCGACGTGGACCGAATCCTTGAGCTCTATCGCCGGCAGGGCCGGTTTGCGGCTCGAGTCGATCCGAAGATTGTCCAGCTCGATCAGAACCGAGTCGACGTCGTTTTCGAGATCCACGAGGGCGACCTCGCCAAGGTCCGGGCGATCAACATCCTGGGCAACAAGACTTTCTCCGACGCTCGGCTGCGCAAGGAAATGTATACCCGGCAGGCGGGGGGCGTCCTCGGCTTCCTGAAATCGAACGATACCTACGACCCGGACCGGCTCGCCGCCGACCAGCAGAAGCTGCGCGCCTTCTACCTGACTCAAGGCTATGCCGACTTCCGCGTCGTCCAGGCCCTCGCCGAGCTCACTCCCGACCGCCGCGACTTCGTCATCACTTACGTTATCGATGAGGGCGCTCGCTACCACTTCGGTACGGTCGAGGCGGACAGCGCGCTCCGCGATTTCCCGAACCAGAAGATTCTCGAGGTCGCGAAGATCAAGCCCGGCACCTGGTTCAACGCCAAGGAAGTCGAGGATTCGGTCACCGATCTCAACGCGGCGGCGGGCGACCTCGGCTACGCATTCGCGGACATCAACCCGGCCTACAATCGCGACCCCGACAAGAAGCTCATGAACCTGACCATAAAGGTCGGTCAGACGCCGCGCGTCTATGTCGAGCGCATCGACATTACGGGCAACACGACCACGCGCGATAAAGTTATTCGGCGCGAATTCCGGATCAATGAAGGCGACGCATTCAGTGCGCAGAAGCTGAAGCGAAGCCAGGATCGCATCCAGAGTCTCGGCTTCTTCCAGGACAATTTGGAGATCAAGCAGACCGAAGGCTCAACTCCGGACCGTGTCGTCCTTGGGTTGAACGTCGAAGAGAAACCCACGGGTCAGCTGTCATTGTCCGGCGGTTATTCGAGCCTCGAGCGATTCGTGATCCAGCTCGGCCTTTCGCAGAACAACTTCCTCGGCAAGGGCCAGTCGCTCGACGCGAATGTGAACTGGTCGCAATTCTCCAAGTCGATCGAAGCCGGGTTCACCGATCCCTATTTCCTCGACAAGCCGATCCTGTTCGGCGGCCAATTGTTCCGCCGCGATTACAGCAGCTTCAACCTCATCGATAGCAACCGGAACACGACCTACAAGGAGGTGAGCACCGGTGGCGGCTTGAGGCTGGGCTTCCCGCTGAGCGAATATTGGAATTTCGGTGGACGATACCTGCTCAGCCAGGACAAGATCACCCTCGACAAAGGGACCTTCTTCACGGATCCCGACGGAACCGGACCTGAGCCCGCGGTATGCGATCCGCTGAAAGCGGGAACCTACCTCTGCGATGAGCTTGGCAGGCGGCTTACCTCGTTGATCGGTCTTTCCACTCTTTATGACGATACCGATGGAATCCATCCGACGCGCGGCCAGCAGCTGACTTTCTCGACAGATTTCGCGGGCCTTGGCGGCGACGTCCGGTATGCGCGCTTCCAGGCGTTCGCCACGAAGTACAAAAGTTTCGGCGGCTGGGTCTTCTCCCTGCACGGCGAAGGGGGCTACATCCATGCGCTGGAAAGCGCGCCGGGACCCGGCAGGGACGCCATCCGGATTACGGATCGCTTCTTCAATTCCAGTATCCGGGGCTTCGACATCCGCGGAATCGGCCCGCGTGTCGTTCGCGTTCCATACAATAACGATGGAACCCTCGGTACGCTCGATATCAACAAGGATTTCAACGATGCCATCGGCGGCAAGGCATTCTACCTTGCCCGCGCCGAGCTTGAGCTTCCGGTCAGTTCGAGCATCAAGAGCATGGGCATTCGGCCATCCGTATATGTCGATGCCGGCTCGCTTTGGAGTGTCACCAAGCCAAGTCTGATCGACCGGCCGGGAGTTTGCACCTCGGCCGACGGCCAGACGACGAAGGTGCTCACTCCCGGCCAAGGCCCGGCTGACTGCGTTCCCCTCATCGGTACCGGAGCGGTGTTCAGCCCCGGATTCAAAGAGTTCTTCTTCGGCAATTCGCCAAAGCCGCGAATTTCGATAGGTATCGGCGCGAACTGGATCTCCCCGTTCGGTCCGCTTCGTCTTGATTTGGCCAAGGCGATCGTCCTCCAAAAGGGCGACGATCCAAAACTTTTCACCTTCAACGTAGGAACTGCATTCTGATGAAAACCTTGCTCATTTCCGCGGCATTTGCCGCCGCCGTCATCGCTCCTTCCGCGGCGAGCGCTCAAGCCATTCCCGCTGCCGTCGTCGCGGTGGTCGACCTCGACCGGGTGACCTCGCAGTGCAACGCCTGCAAGACAGCAAAGGCCGCCCTGACGAGCCAGGTCGCGGCTGAAGAAAGTCGGGAGAAAGCGCTCCTCGCGCCCCTGAAGACCGAGCAGGAATCGATCCAGGGTGCGGTCGACGCATTGAAGGGGAAAGAACCCGATGCCGCGCTCCAGGGCCGCATCAAGGCGTTCCAGACAAAGTATCAGCAAGCGCAGGAGAGCGCGGGGCGCGGCCGCGCTCAGCTTCAGGCCAATGCCGCCTACGTCCAGAAGCAGGTGCAGGAAAAGCTTGGCCCGATCTATCAGCAGGTCATGCAGCGCCGCGGCGCGAACGTCATGGTGGAGCTCGGCGCCACGCTCGCCATGGCCGCGAATGTCGATGTCACCAACGACGTCCTGAACGCGCTCAATACCTCGATGCCGACGATCGCCACGGTGGCGCCGGCGGCACCCGCTCCGAAGCAGCCGCAGGGCCGCTAAGGCGAATGACGGAAGCGAACGGCAGCGCCCCGGGCCCGCTCGACATTCGGCGGGTGATGGCGGCGCTGCCGCATCGCTATCCCATGCTCCTCGTCGATCGCGTCGAGAGCCTCGATCCCGAGAAGGGAATCGTCGCGATCAAGGCGGTGACGATCAACGAGCCCTTCTTTCAGGGACACTTCCCGGGCCGCCCGATCATGCCGGGCGTCCTGATCGTCGAGGCACTCGCTCAAACCGCCGGCGTGCTAGCGGTTGAGTCGCTCGGCCTCGCGGGGTCGGGCAAGCTCGTCTACTTCATGGCGATCGAAGGAGCGAAGTTCCGGCAGCCGGTCGAGCCCGGCGTTCTCCTGAAGCTCGAGGTCGAATTCGTCCAGAAGCGCTCGTCGGTCTGCAAGTTCGCGGGGCGGGCCAGCATCGACGGGAAGCTCGCCGCGGAAGCGAACTTCACCGCCATGATCGCCGACCCGCCGACCGCCTAGCGGCTTAGGCGCACCCCGGCGTAAAACGCTCGCGGCTCCGTCCGGTAACTGAATACGTCCTGATATTTCTGGTTAAGGGCATTCGCCACTCGCGCGTACAGCTCAATCCCCGGCCTGACTGAATAGCCGAGCCGTGTGTCCACCAGCCAGTAAGCGCTGAGCGGCACCGCATCGAACGGGAACGTGTCCCTGCTGTCGAAATGATGCCCGACATAAGCAATCGATGCGCCGTAAGCGAACCGTCCTGACTCGCCATCGATTGTCACCGATCCGCTGTGCCTGGGTCGGCGATGCTCCCGAACTTGCGCGCCGGAACTGGTATCGGGCTCGGTGGCATCGAGATAGGCGTATGCCGCGCCCAGGCGCAGCTGCTCTCCAAGTTTCCAGCCGAATTCCGCCTCGATGCCCTGACGCCGGCTCTCTGAATCCAGGTTGATGGTCGTCCCAAGGAAGGTTGGGGGCGGGAAGATCGTCGCGATCTCGTCGTGCAGGTGCTGGCGATAGGCGGTGAGCGATGCATTCAAGCGGCCCCGCTGAAAACGAAGCGAGCCTTCGAATCCGCGCGAGCTTTCCGGCTTAAGCGATGGATTACCAATGAAATTGTTTGGGAAGAAGCCATAGAGATCGAAGAAGGTCGGCTGAGCGATCCCTTCGCCGTAGGACCCGGCAACCGAAAATCCCCCTCCAATCCGGCCGAGGAGGGAGGCCCGAAGCGTCGTCGCATCCTTGAACCGATTGAACTGATCGCGGCGAACGGCGAAATCGCCGGTGAACCGCCCGGCGTCGGCTCGCCATTCGCCTGTCAGCGACTGGTGATCGCGGGTGCGATCCTGGTCCGTCGACAATCCCGAGAGCGTGCCTCGCGCGTGGAAGGTCTCATGTTCAAGCTCCCCGGCAACGATCAGCTTGTGTGTGACGGCGCCGGTTCGGAACTGGCGTTCGACCTGGGCAACCAGGTCACGCCTTGTGCCGCGAGTTCGGTTGAGCGGTTGCCCCGCGAGCAAGTTACGGTTCGATGAGCCAAGCAGAATGCCCGATACCTCTCCTGACCATGGTGAGGAATCGCTACCGAATTTCGCCCAGACCCGGCCGGCTTCGAGCCGATTGCGATTGCTGTCCAAGGTGTCGGCGTGGGCAAAGGTCACCGGATCGAATCCGTCGAATTCGGACTCACCCGTAAGCGCGAGTGCCGCCGCTCCAAGTTCGACGTTGGCGACCGGTATCCATGAGCCTCTGAGCCGTCCGGAGAGATTGTGATAGCCGTCCTTGTCCCCCGGTCCCGCCACGCTGTTGATTCCCGTTGCACGTTGCCAGCCGATGGCACCCGAAAGATTGGATCGCTCCGCGTTGACCGCCGCTGAGGCGCCGCCGCGCAGGAAACCGAAGGAGCCGGCCTCCGCCGTAGCGTGGTAGCCGCCAGCATCCGGCAAGCCATTGAAGGCAACTACGCCACCGACGGCGTCGGATCCCCACAGCGCGGACTGGGGCCCGCGCACGATCTCGATTCGCGACGCGAGATCGGCGTTCAGGAGCTCGAAACGGGCAGAACCGTCGCCCGCCGGATCATTGATCTTGATCCCGTCGACGAACAGTAATGTGTGGTTCGCCTCGGCGCCGCGAATTCGCACTTCAGCCAGCGATCCACCCGGCCCAGACGTACTAACCGAAGCCGACGGAGAGAGGCGAATGAGGGCAGGGACAAGTGGCTCGTCGAGCCGCTCGATTTCCTTGCTGTCGATGATCGTGACGCTGGCTGGAGTTTGAGACTCCTTTTCCGGCACGCGCGAGGCGGTGATGACGATCTGGTCTGTGTTGATAGGCAATGCAGGCATGCGATCCTCCTGTTGACGAACCTGTCGTCACAGAGGGATGCGCGGCCGTGAGGCAGCGGGACCCACGCCCCACGGCTGGTCCCGGCCGGGGAAACGGACGACGGACCAAGGCAGGTTCCTGACTTCGCCACCAAGGGTTCTCGACCCAGATCGGCTCTCACAGTTGCGGGCACAGCGCCGGAATTTCGCCGGCTTCCCTTTGAACCGTCCCCGCCCGACGAAAGTCGGTGGACAGCACCCTGATCACGGGCCCTGCTAGGGCCGTGCCTGACGGGCTGTCAAATTCGCACTCCTCCGGTTAATGAGGCGCAATGATCAGCAATCACGCCCGTCTTGCCGCGCTTTTGTCGGCGATCGTCGCCGCCACGGCGTTGCGCCTTGTTCCCCATCCGCCGAATTTCTCGCCGATTGACGCCATGGCGCTCTTCAGCGGCGCTTATCTGGGCAGGCGTTGGCTTGCATTCGCTGCGCCGTTCGCTGCGCTCGTTTTGAGCGACGCAGTGCTCGGATTCTATCAGGGGATGGAGTTCCAATACGTCAGCGTGGCGCTGATCGTCATCCTCGGCGCATATGCGCTCCCGCGCAGGTCGATACCTCGGATCGGGGCAGCTTCGCTCGCGAGCTCGATCCTCTTTTTCGCGGTGAGCAACTTCGGCACGTGGGCCGTGAGCGGTATGTATCCCCATAGCTTCGCCGGCCTGGCATCATGCTACGCCGCGGCGGTTCCGTTCTTCCAGAACACGGTTGCGGGAGATCTCTTCTACGCTGCATTGCTGTTCGGCGGCTTCGCGATTGCCGAAAGGCTGGTCCCCCGGTTAAGAGCGGGACAGCCGCAGCCCGCTTAAGTTGCAAGTTTAAGCCTCTCCCTGTAGAGGCGCCGCTCAACTTGCTGCCGCTGGTCGGAAACCAGTGGCTAACCCAAGGAAAATGCACATGAAGTCCGGTAGCCACCCCGACTATCACATGATCAACGTCGAAATGACCGACGGCACCAAGTTCCAGACCCGTTCGACCTGGGGCAAGGAGGGCGACACCCTCCACCTCGAGATCGATCCGAAGGTCCACCCGGCGTGGGTCGGCGGCACGCGCCAGGTCCAGGAAGGCGGCCAGGTCGCGCGCTTCAACAAGCGATTCGGCGGTCTCACCCTCGCCAAAAAGTGACGGACGCAAGTCCGTCACCCCGGACTTGATCCGGGGTCCAGCATGAGATTCTCGCCGCTGACCTCGGCTCCGACGCTGGAGACCGAGCGGCTGGTGCTGCGTGGCTTTCGTGAGGAAGATCTTCCGGAACATGCGGCGATGCTCGCGGATCCGGTGGTCATGAAGCATTTCGGCGCACAGGGTTTCGGCCGCGAGGACTCATTCCGCCGGCTGCTCGGAGGCATCGGGCTTTGGCAATTGCAGGGAACCGGCCTCCTCGCCGCCGAACGGAAGAGCGACGGCAAGCTCGTCGGTCACGTCGGCCTGTTCGACTACCACCGCGAAATCATTCCCTCGATCGAGGGTGAGCCGGAACTCGGTTACATCTTTGCGGCTGAGGTTCACGGCCAGGGCATCGCCCGCGAGGCCTGCGAGGCGATGCTAGCCTGGGCAGACCAAACGCTCGACGCCGACAGGACGGTGGCGATCATCGCGATCCAGAACGAACCTTCGATCAAGCTTGCGCAGCGCCTCGGCTACGAACGCCAGCCCGACGGCGTTTACCACGGCGAGCCGACAAGCGTCTGGCGCCGGCCCAATCCGCTCCGAAACTAGAAGGCGCTCAATCCGGTAATCGCGCGGCCCATGATGAGGGCGTGGACATCGTGCGTGCCCTCATAAGTATTGACCGTCTCGAGGTTCGCGGCGTGGCGCATCACGTTAAACTCGGCCGAAATGCCGTTGCCGCCGTGCATGTCGCGGGAGATGCGGGCGATATCCAGCGCCTTCCCGCAATTGTTGCGCTTGATGAGGCTGATCGTCTCCGGAACGAGCTCGCCAGCTTCCAGACGGCGCCCCACGCGAAGCGCGGCCTGCAGTCCAAGCGTGATCTCGGTCGCCATGTTGGCAAGCTTCAGCTGGACAAGCTGGTTGGAGGCGAGGGGC
>DASTAU010000091.1:0-3344 GCA_035712425.1 Sphingomicrobium sp. | reverse complement strand
CAAGGCGATGATCAGGAACAAGAGGATCGGCAGGTAGCCTGCGGCGACGCTTGCCAAGGGGGACACTCCAGGCGCTCAAGAAAAACTTGGCGGCTCTCTAGGACAGGGAACCCCGAGCCGCAACCATCTGGAGCGCTATCTAAGTGCCCCGGCGACAAGCTTCTGCAATTTCGAGTGAATTGCCGACGAACCGGCGAGATACTCGCGGCGCTCAAACGACCGGTCAGCGCCGCGATAGTCGGTCACGAACCCCCCTGCCTCCCGCACCAGCAGCACTCCTGCCGCGGTGTCCCACAGGTCGAGGTCGTCTTCCCAGAAACCGTCGAATCTACCAGCGGCCACCCAGGCGAGATCAAGTGCGGCAGACCCCAACCGGCGTACGCCCGAGACCTGCGGACCGACGGCAGTGTAGATTTTCGCCCAGAGCGCGGGATCACCGCGCCCGCAGTGCGGAATTCCCGTCCCGATCACGCTGTCGGTAAGCTCGCGCCGGGCGGACACACGCAGCCGCGCATCGTGAAGCCAGGCGCCCCTGCCCTTTTCGGCCCAGAAACTCTCGTCGGTCAGCGGCTGGTAGATGAGCCCGTGGCTGATTTCCGCGCGGCCATCGGGGCGTCGCTCCTCGACCGCGATCGAGATGGAGAAATGCGGAATTCCGTGGAGGAAATTGGTCGTTCCATCGAGCGGGTCGACGATCCAGCGCGGCTTTGCTGGATTGCCCTCGATCGCTCCACCTTCCTCCAGCAGCATGCCCCAATCGGGCCGCGCATTGCGAAGCTCCTCGACAATCGTCTGCTCGGCGCGTTTGTCGGCCATGGAGACGAAATCGGCCGGCCCCTTGCGGCTGACCTGCAGCTGCTCGACCTCGCCGAAGTCGCGCCTGAGCCGCGGCGCCGCCTTGCGGGCGGCTCGCGTCATCACGGTGATCAGGCCTGAATGGGCTACCATCGGTCAGTCCGCGCGGCGGACATACTCGCGGTTGTAGACGTCGACGACGATCTTGGTCCCGGCGGTGATGTGCGGCGGCACAAGCACCTTCACGCCATTGTCGAGGACTGCCGGTTTGTAGCTCGAGCTAGCCGTTTGGCCCTTCACGACGGCGTCGGCCTCGACGATCGTCGCCTCGACCTGGTCGGGAAGCTGAACGCTGATCGGCCTCTCGTTGTAGAGCTCCATGACCACGTCCATGCCGTCCTGGAGGAACTCGGCGGCATCCCCGAGGAGGTCCTCGGGAAGCATCACCTGCTCATACGAATCCTTGTCCATGAACACGAGCATGTCGCCGTCATGGTAGAGGTACTGGAAGTCCTTGGTATCGAGGCGGACACGCTCGACCGTCTCGGCGGAGCGGAAGCGGACGTTGGTCTTGCGGCCGTCGATGAGGTTCTTCATCTCGACCTGCATGTAGGCGCCGCCCTTGCCCGGCTGGGTGTGCTGGATCTTCACGGCGCGCCAGATGCCGCCCTCATATTCGATGATGTTGCCGGGACGGATGTCCACGCCGCTGATCTTCATGATCGCCTACCTGATTGAACTAGATGGAAAGAGCCGGCGCTGGCCCTAGCCGCTCACCTATTTTCCGGCAAGGAGCGGGTACGGATTGATCGGCGTTCCCTGCCACCAGCGCTCTCCCGGCGCCATCGAGTTTATCGCGAAATGGAGGTGCGGTCCCGATGGGCTCGCATCGCCTGTATGATCGACGCGGGCGATCACCTGGCCGCGCTTGACCTGCTGTCCTTCAGCGAGGCCGGGAGCATAGCCCTGCAGGTGAGCGTAATAATACATCCACCTGGGATCGGTTGAGCGCTCGTAGATCGTGATCCCGCCGCCGCCCTTGCTGAAGAACAGCTTCTCGATCGTGCCGTCCGCCGCGGCGATGACCGGCGTTCCTTCGGGAGCCATGATGTCGATGGCGTCATGACGTCGTCCCGCACCGCGCGCGGCGTCGAAGGTGTCGACGAGATCGCTCGCTTTCACGCCGACAACGGGAATGGCCAGCCCCGCCGGTCCAACCACCACCTGCTGAGCCACCTCGACCGGAGGGGCCTTGTCCGGCTTCACCGCGACGATCGTGCCGCTTCGCTCCACCTCCGCTCTCGGCTTGGGCACGAAGCTGTAGAACCAGATCCAGAAAGCGCTCACGACGACCGCGGTGAATACCGCCGTGAACAAAGCAGTCGCCGCGTACTTCAGCGCAACCCTCCTCAATCAGCATTGTTGAGGTGCAACGATGGAGGAAACGACTGTTTCCACGGCGAGCGGAATCCACGTCGGCTGCTCGGGCTGGGTGTACAAGCATTGGCGCGGGATCTTCTATCCCGAAGGCCTGCCGCAGAAGCGCTGGTTCGAGCGCTATGCCGAAGAGTTCGACACCGTCGAAATCAACGCCAGCTTCTATCGCCTGCCGCTCGCCTCGACGTTCGAGGGATGGCGCGAGAAGGCGCCGCCTGGCTTCCGCTACGCGGTCAAGGTCAACCGATTCATCACGCACATGAAGAAGCTGCTCGACTGCCGGGCCGAGGTCGATCGGTTCATCGAGCTGGCCCGGCCGCTCGGAGGCAAGCTCGGCCCCCTGCTCTACCAGCTGCCGCCCAGCCTTCATAAGAACCTCGAACGCCTGGACACCTTCCTCGGCTGGCTTCCGAACGACCTCGAGCAGGTCGTCGAGTTCCGGCACAAGAGTTGGTACGACGAGGATGTCCTCGCGCTCCTCGATCGGCATGGCATCGGCTTCGTTACTCACGATCTCAAAGGGCTGAAGTCGCCTCGCCGGGCGAGCGGCCGAACCGCCTATGTCCGATTTCATGGCGCGGCGGGCAAATATTGGGGCCGCTATTCAGACGAGGCCCTGCTCGAATGGACCGACTGGTGCCTCGAGCAAAGGCAGTTCGGCCGAAGCGTCTGGTGCTATTTCAATAACGATATCCACGGTCACGCCATCGAGGATGCGCGGACGTTGAAGTCGATGGTCAGGCAGATGAGCCGCTAAGCACCTGCTCGAACGCCTTCACGGCTGCGGTCGGATCGTCCTTGCCCCACACCGCCTGGCAAACCGCGATGAAGTCTGCACCGGCATCGACAATCGGTTTGGCATTGTCCGGAGTGATCCCGCCAATGGCCACGCACGGAATTTCGAACAAGGTCGACCACCAACTGAGGATCGACGGCGCGGGACGATAGTTCGATGGCTTTGTGGTTGTGGGGTAGAAGGCGCCGAACGCGACATAGTCCGCGCCCGCCTCGCCCGCTTCCATCGCAAAATGGCGGCTGTCATGGCAGGTTTTGCCGATCTGCGCCGAGGGTCCGAGCAGCGCCCGCGCCTCTCGCACATCGCCGTCGCTCTG
>DASTAU010000090.1:0-6574 GCA_035712425.1 Sphingomicrobium sp. | reverse complement strand
CAGGGATTCCAGGATGAGGGCCTGATCGTCGTGAAGCGCGGAGTTGGTATGTTCGTCGCTCCGGGCGCGCGTGCGCGCCTCAGCGACAGCGAGCGCAACCGCTTCCTCAAGGAGGAATGGCCACAGATCCGCGCGCGCATGAAGCGCCTCGACATCGACGCGTCCGAGCTGCTGGAGCGCGAGCGCGCCTAGTATTCCTGCCAGGGCAGTAATCCGGTAGCGACGCCGCGTGGAAACGCGCGTTCTCCCATTTACCGAAGACACGATTGTCCAGACGGTGCAGCTGATCCTGGCCGGCGAGCCGGTCGCCGTCCCGACCGAGACAGTCTACGGACTGGCCGCCGACGCGACTAACGCCGCCGCGGTGGCGCGAATTTACGAAGCGAAAGGCCGCCCGAGCTTCAATCCGCTCATCGTCCACGTTCCTGACCTCGCTGCCGCTCAGGCGATCGGCGATTTCAACGAGGATGCGTTGGCGCTCGCGAATGAGCATTGGCCGGGGCCCCTCACGCTCGTCGTAGCCCTGCGAGCGGGCGCGGGCATTGCTTCACTGGTGACGGCGGGCCTAACCACCGTGGGATTGCGTGTCCCGGCCCATCCTGCAATGCAGGCGCTTCTTCGAGCTGCCGGCCGCCCGCTCGCCGCCCCATCCGCGAACGCGAGCGGGTCGATCAGCCCGACCCGGGCGCAGCATGTGCTCAAGAGCCTCGGCGGCCGCGTTCCGCTGATCATCGATGGCGGGGCGACGGAGCGCGGGATCGAATCGACGATTGTTGCGGCAACTGGCGGACCGCTCAGGCTGCTGAGGCCCGGCCCCATAGAAATTGGCGCTGAGCAGGGCGCGGGAGCGACCATCGAAGCGCCGGGCCAGCTACCAAGCCACTACGCGCCATCAAAGCCGTTGCGCCTCGATGCGCGGCAAGCTGGTGACGATGAATTTCTGATCGGCTTCGGCAAGATTGACGGTAACGCGAACCTGAGCGTTCGAAGCGACCTCGTAGAAGCCGCCGCCCGCCTCTTCAATCTGCTTCATCAGGCCGACGCTTCGGCGAAACCCCGCATCGCCATTGCGCCAGTCCCTCAGGATGGTCTGGGCAAAGCGATCAACGATCGCCTTCGGCGCGCAGCGGCCGGCTCACAATAAAAAAGGGGCAGCCGAAGCTGCCCCTTCCCCCTGTTCTTCATCCCGCATTGCACGCAGGTCTGAAGCATCCAAGGGAAATCTCTGATATTCGTGGTGATTATGCCTGCGCTGTTGCCGATTTGACACGAGCCTGGAAGCTCTTGCGGAGCTTCTGCAGTTTCGGCGGGATGTGCGCGATGCAATATGGGTTGCTCTGCCCATCGCCCGCCCAATAGTCCTGATGGTAGTCTTCCGCCGGCCACCATTCGCCGTTCGGCTCGATGGTCGTCACGACGCTTTCGTGATGGGTCACGTTGGCGCGCTGGATCGCTTCGCGCGCCTTGCGCTCTTGAGCCTCATTCTGTGGGAAGATCGCGGAGCGATATTGAGTCCCGATATCGTTCCCCTGGCGATTGAGCTGCGTCGGGTCGTGGATCGCGAAGAAGATGTCGAGCAGCTCGTCGTAGCTGATCTCGTCGGGATCGAAGGTGATCCGGATCGCCTCGGCGTGACCGGTGTCGCCGCCGCACACCTGCTTGTACGTGGGATTGGCCGCGTGTCCGCCCGTATAGCCGCTCTCGATCGATTTCACGCCGACGACGTCGAGGAACACCGCCTCAGTGCACCAGAAACATCCACCCGCGAGGACTGCGATTTCTTCGGCCATCTTACCGCTCCTTCCACTTGGAACGGAGATAGGCGCGCCTAGTTGCCTTTGTAAGACGCCTTGAGACTGGCGAGCTCGAGACGCTTGCCGACCCATTCTGAAAGCTCGTCGAAATCGAGCGGCTTCTCGAACACGATTCCGGCCTTGCGCTCGGAGTACCAGCGGACCTCGCCCTTGATGGGACGAAGGCTCTCGACGACCACGACGACGCTCTTGCCGACGCAATATTCCTCTATCGGCTCGACCTTCATTCCGCCCATCGAGATGTCGTGAACGTCGACCGTGTAATAGATTTTGCCCACCTTGACCGACGCTTTGCACGCAATCTCGAGCCGAGGCGGCCGGGCCCGGAAGCCGAGGCGCGGCTTGCGGCCGGCGAGCAGCTCGCCAAGGTCGACGTCCCCGTTGAACTTGAAGCCGATCAAATCCTCGCGCGTCCAAACGACGGTCGAAGGGATTTTCTGCGACGACAGCTCGATCTGCACCTGCTCGCCGATGACCGGCGGGCGACTGACGATGGCCATGATCCCGCCGGCGGACATGTTCTTCAGCCGGATGAGCTGCTGGGCGCCCGAAGCATCGATCATCTTGCCGACGCGAAGCATGGCGGAAATGCGCTCGTCCTCGCGCCGTTCGACCGGCCTCGGAACGCCCGTCGACAGCGAGACCGACGTCGATTCGAACGCGGCCTCGACCTCGGACTGGGTGGATCCTGCCGACTTCCTGCGGATCAGCGATGCGAACATGCTTGCCAGAGCGCCTCTTGAAGCGCGTAAATCGCGCCAAAATGGGACTTTATGGACAGTGTAGTTAAAAGAGCGTTTCTTCGCCTTGAATTGTAAGGTTGATGCTGCCTAGGCCCGCGTCGGGGAGAATGCCTGAATGACGCAGCCGCGATTGCTGCTGATCGACGACGAGCCGACGCTTGCGGAATTCCTCGCGAGCGCCGCGACCGAAAGCGGTTTTGAGCCGGTTGTCACCGAGCAGGACGAGCAGTTTCGGCAGGCGTTCCTGGCGGACCGCCCCGACATGGTCGCGCTCGATCTCGGAATGCCCGGAATGGATGGAGTCGAGCTGATCCGGTTTCTTGCCGACCAGAATTACGACGCGCCGGTGCTCATCGTCAGCGGTTTCGACCGGCGAGTCCTTGAATCCGCGATCCGTCTTGGCGAGGCGCTCGGGCTGAAGATGGTAGGACCTATTGAAAAGCCGGTACGCTTTGAGGTCCTCGAGGACACACTGAGCCGGCTGAAGGCGACGCTCTAGCCGTGGCGAAGAATGCCGACGAGCGGCTGCTCCGCGCCCTCTCCCGAGCGCTGGAAGAACAGCAGCTTCACATGGTCTACCAGCCTAACGTCCGGCTGCGCGACGGCAAGCTGGTGCGGGTCGAGGCGCTGGTGCGCTGGGAAGATCCGGAGTTCGGGCCGGTCGAACCCTCGCGCTTCATTCCACTCGCCGAAGAGCACGGATTGATTGACGACCTCACGCAATGGGGTCTCACCACGATCCTCAGGCAATGGCTCGACTGGTCCGAGGAAGGCATCGACACCTCGATCGCCTTCAACATTTCCGCGCTGAGCCTCCAGCACCTCGACTTTCCCGATTTCGTCGAGCGCATGTGCACCGCGCTCGAGGTGCCGACCGACCGCCTGGTGCTCGAGTTGACCGAGGGAGCGACCCAGCCGCTGGTCAAGCTGATGGACACGCTGACCCGGTTCCGAATCAAGGGAATCGGCCTCGCCATCGACGATTTCGGGACCGGCTATTCCTCGATGATGCAGCTTCGCCAGCTGCCCTTCACCGAAGTGAAGATCGACCAGGCGTTCGTCGCCGACGTCACCCAGTCGCGCGACTGCCGACTGATCGTGCAGACGATTGCCGAGCTGGCCCACGGGCTCGGGCTCAGCGCGACCGCGGAGGGGATCGAGACGGTCGAGCAACTCCAGGCGGTGCGCGAGCTCGGCTGCGATATCGCCCAGGGCTATCTCATCTCGCAGCCCATGGGGCCGCAGGCGCTCGCTGCGTGGAAGAACACCTTTCGGAAGGAATGGCCGAAGCTGATGGCCGCCGAACCTTTGACCCTATGGAGCGACGTCGAACCTGACGCCCTGGGCCAGCGGTAGCTCGCTGCCGTAATTGATCGTGTTGGTCTGGCGCCGCATGTAGGCGCGCCAAGCGTCGGACCCGCTCTCGCGCCCTCCGCCCGTTTCCTTCTCACCCCCGAACGCCCCGCCAATTTCGGCGCCCGATGGCCCAATGTTCACGTTGGCGATCCCGCAGTCGGAGCCCGCGGCTGACAGGAACCGCTCCGCCTCCCTCAGGTCGTTGGTGAAAATCGACGAAGATAGTCCCTGCGGCACCGAATTCTGAAGCGCGATCGCCTCCTCGAATTCGCGGTACCGCAAGACGTAAAGGATGGGCGCGAAGGTCTCCTTGAGAACATTCCCCTCCTGCGCTTCCGATTCGACGACTGCCGGCCGAACGTAAAACCCGCCCGGAACCGCTTCGACTTGCTCGACGTCGCCAAGGACCTGTTTCATCCCATCGAATGCGGCTTGATCAATCAGGGGTCCGACCAGCGTATCCGGGTCGCGGGGATCGCCCACCTTCACGCTTGCGAAAAGCTTCTTCACCCGCCGCACAAGCTCATCCGCGATGCTTTCATGAACGATCAACCGCCTGAGCGTGGTGCACCGCTGGCCGGCCGTTCCGGCCGCCGAAAAGAGGATTGCCCGCGTCGCAAGCTCCAGGTCTGCCGAGGGCGCGACGATGGTGGCGTTGTTGCCGCCAAGCTCGAGCAACACCCTTCCGAACCTTTGAGCGACGCGAGGACCCACTACGCGACCCATCGCGGTCGATCCTGTTGCCGAGACCAGCGCAACGCGCGGATCGTCGACCAAAATTTCACCGACGTCGCGCTCGCCCTGAACCAGCTGGACGAGGCCGTCCGGCGCATCGCCGAATCTCTCGAGCGCTCGCTTCACCAGCACCATCACCGCCTCGGCACAGAGGGGGGTCTTCTCGCTTGGCTTCCAAATCACCGGATCACCGCAGACCAGTGCCAGCGAAGCATTCCATGCCCAGACGGCTACCGGGAAATTGAAGGCGCTGATCACGAGGACTGGCCCGAGTGGATGCCACTGTTCCATCATCCGGTGCTGGGGCCGCTCGCTCGCAATGGTGAGGCCGTGAAGCTGGCGCGAGAGACCGACCGCGAAATCGCAAATGTCGATCATTTCCTGAACTTCGCCGAGGCTCTCCGCGATGATCTTGCCCGCTTCGAGCGTGATCATCCGGGCGAGGTGGGCCTTCGCGGCCCTCAGTTCTTCGCCCAGCAGCCGAACCAGTTCGCCGCGGCGCGGCGCCGGCACCGTCCGCCATTTCTCGAACGCTTCGGCGGCCGCCGCACACGCACTCGCCGGCTCGCCAATCGAGACATGCCCGATGATCTCGCCATCGATTGGGGAACGGCTCGCGAGACTTCCCGAGTCAGCGATGCCAAAGCGCTTCAGTAATTGCGCGGAATCATCTGCCGGGCTCATCCGAACATCTCCCGGGCCTTCGCCATTGCCGCGACGCCGGCCTCGATCGTCTCGTCTTTCTTCCCGAAACAGAGCCGCACGAGGTGCCGTGGCGGTTCCTTCTCGGCGAATGCGGACAGTGGAACAACCGCGATCCCCGCCCGCGTCACCGCTTCGGACGCAAAGCTCTCGTCGTCGAGCCGGATGCCCGATGCCTCGAGATCGACGCACAGGAAGTAAGTCGCGCAAGCATCGAGCACGGTCAGTCCCGCGCTTTGCAGTCCTTGTGTCATCAAGTCGCGTGAGCGCTGGAACCGGTCGCGCATTGGCTGCAACCACGCGTCACCCTCAGCGAGACCATAAGCTACGGCGGCCTGAAGGTTCGGGGCGGTCGAGAAGGTCAGGAACTGGTGCGCGCGGGCGACGACCGGCGCGAGTTCGAGCGCAGCGACCATCCATCCGATTTTCCAGCCCGTCAGCGAGAAGATTTTGCCTGCCGAGCCGATCTTGATCGTCCGCTCCGCCATTCCCGGCAGCGTCGCAATCGGGGTGAAGCTGCGCCCATCGAGAAGGATATGCTCCCAGACCTCGTCGCTGATGACGATCAGGTCGTGATCCCGCGCGAACGACGCGACGATTTCGAGCTCGTCCGAACCGAACAGGCGGCCCGTCGGGTTCTGCGGATTGTTGAGCAAGATCGCGCGCGTGTTCGGCCCGACTGCAGCCTCCAATACCCCGCGTTCGATCCGCCATTCCGGTGGCCTAAGCGCAATCTCGACCGGTGTTCCCCCAGCCCTTCGGATCGTCGGCGCATAGCTGTCGTAGGCGGGCGTGAAGATGATCACCTCGTCGCCAGGCTGCACCGTTGCGAGGATCGCCGCTCCAAGCGCCTCCGTCGCGCCGCTCGTCACGCACACCTGCGCCGCATCCAGCTGTTGCCCGAAATGCCGATTGTAATGGGCCGCCACCGCTTCCCGCAGCGGCATGATCCCGCGCGACGGCGGATATTGGTTCGACCCCTCTTTCAGCGCCCTCGCAGCCGCATCGAGAATCTGGTCAGGCCAGCCGAAATCCGGAAAGCCTTGCCCCAGGTTCACGGCGCCATGCTCGATCGCCAGCGCCGACATGCGCTCGAAGACGCTGGTCTTCATCTGTTCGTAAAGTGGGTTCATCGCGGACCCGCATAGCGTGGACCTCGGTTCCCGGCGAGGGATGGGATTTGTTAGCGGGCGAGCACTGCGGTGACGGCCGCGAGTGGCAGCA
>DASTAU010000089.1:0-4655 GCA_035712425.1 Sphingomicrobium sp. | reverse complement strand
GTGAACATGGGCTTCGCTTAGTCCCGCCTCACCCGCTCGTAAACTTCCAGGCGGTCCACTCCCAGGGGCTGCTCGTCGACGAGGTTCCAGCGTCCGTGTGCGTCGGCGACGGCGTCCAGGCCGACATAGCCGAAGCTGGATTTGCCTTCGCCGACGATGATCGGGGCGCGGTAGATCAGGATCCGGTCGACTAGGTCCTCGCTGAGGAACGCCGTCGCGGTCGCCGATCCGCCCTCCACCAGCAGGTCGTTGACGTCATGAAGTCGTCGTACATCTTTCGGATTTCCAAGGGTTTCCCAGCCGTCGACCGCCTCACCTCGAGTCAAAAGCGCGCGGCGCGGCGAGCGCTCTTCAAGGCCCGGCAATCTAACGTCGAGCCGCGGCTCGTCGGCGAGATAGGTCCCGCGGCCCACGAGAATCATGTCGCTGTGCGCCCGCTCGAGGTGGACGTGGCGCCGCGCATCCTCGCCGGTAATCCATTTCGATTCGCCGGAGGGAAGTGCGATCTTGCCGTCGATCGACAGCGCGAGCTTGAGTGTGATTCGCGGCCGCCCAAGCTCGAGCCGGGTGAGCCAGCCAGCGAGCGAACGCTTCGCCGCCTCTCGTCCGACGCCGAGCGTGACTTCGATTCCGGCCCGTCGAAGGCGGCGAATGCCTTTGCCGGATGTTCGCGGATCGGGATCCTTGAGCGCGATGACGACGCGTTCCGGCAGCACCTTCAACAACAGGTCGGTGCACGCGGGCCCCCGTTCGCTCGCATGAGCGCAGGGTTCCAGAGTCACATAGACCGTTCCACCCGCCGCGCGCTTTCCGGCCTCCGCCAACGCGAGCGCTTCGGCATGAGGCCGCCCGCCCGCTGCCGTGGCGCCTTTCCCGACCACCCGCCCCGAACTCGAGAGGATGAGGCAACCGACGTTTGGATTGGGCGCGCTCTGCCCCCGGGCGCCTTCGCCGAGCGCGATGGCCCGCCCCATCCACTCGCGGTCATCAGTCAATATGGAACTGCTTCGCCAGCTTCTGGAATTGCTGCTGCTTCGCCTTGTCCGACGCGGCTTTGGCGGCCTGGTCCTTCGCCTGATCCTTCCGGATGTCGGCATCGGTGCGGTTCGGCGAATAGAGCTGGACCTCGACGACCTGGGGTGGAGGCTTGGTTCCCATGTGCGAGTCGACGAGGAACTCGATGACGATGATCGCAGTCACGAGGAATGCCAGGCAGGCGCCGATCACCTGCTCGCGGCTCCGCTGCCGCATAAAGGCGCGAAGGTCAGCGAGCGCGGCGCGCGGGCTGGACGGCGTCGGGAACCAGGACATGCGCGGAAGATAAGGCCGGTGGCCCGCAACCGCCAGTCCGATCGGCGGTCAGCCGTCGAGCTGGAACCTCAAGCTGATCGTGATCGAGGAGGCTACGGCGTGACCGTCCTTCATGGCCGGATTGTAGCGCCAATGCCCGATCAGATAGCGGCGCGCGGCGGCGAGAAAGACGCCGTCGGCGCGGCCTACGGGATCGACCGCAACGACCCTGCCCTCCTCGTCGATGGTCAGGCGAAGGGTCAGAGTCGCCTCTTCTTCGGCGAGCAGCTTTGCTTGCGGATAGGGTGGCTTGAGTTCCGAAGGCGGAGTGGTGAGCTGTGGACCCCGGGTTATTCTGACGGGAAGAGGAAGGGAGATTGGGGGAAGCGGATTCGGCTGCGCGACCGGCCCCGGGTCGACGGCCGGTCCGGGGCTCCACGGCTGTGGCGGTTCGGCGGTAATCGGCGGTTGAGGTTGAGGACGCGGGGCGAGCGTCGGCCCATCGGGAGCCGACCTGGTCGGCTGCAGCACGTTGGGTGGAGGGGGCTTTGGGTTCGGGATCGGAATATAGATGATCGGCGGCTCGCGATGGTGCGTTGGCAACACCATTTTCGCGCTCATCACTGCGGCGATCAGGACGATGTGCCCGCAAATAACGAAAAGCATTGCGTTGGGGCTGGATTGACGCGCGCCGATGCGCGGTCGGTTGGCGGCATATGCAAGCATCTCGAACCTCCTCTCCCGGAGCGGCTCCGTGCAATCGCATGTTACAACATATCGTAACTTAGTTAAAGCAGCTTTGTTTCCGTTAGATTAAATCGAATCTTGCTAGCCGCGCGCCGCGGCTTCGAGACGGCGGAGAGCGCGATCCTTTCCCATCGCGGAAAGAAGCGGCGCCATTTCCGGTCCGCTCTCGCGCCCGGTCAGCGCAAGACGGAGCGGATGGAAGAGCTCCCGGCCCTTCTTTCCCGTGCTTTCTTTGACGGCGTTGGTGAGCGCGCGCCACGGTTCGTCGGACCAGTCGAGCTTCTCCACGGCAGCAGCGGCGTCTTTGACCACTAACAGCTCCTCGTGTGCGAGGTCCGGCGGATCGATCTCGCCATGAAGCACCGCGAGCCATGCCGGAAAGTCGCCGATCCGTTCGAGATTGCCTCGCAATGCCAGCCAGTCCGCTTCCGTCGCGTCCCCGGGGAGGCGGTCAGCGACGGCCGCATAGTCCAGATGATGGACAAGCCGCGCGTTGACTAGCTCAACTTCGTGCGGATCGAAATGCGCGGGCGCCCGCCCGAAGGTCGAGAAATCGAAAGTCTCGGCGAGTCCATCCAGCGAGGCGATCGGCTCGACCGGCTGCGATGTGCCGATCCGCGCAAGCACATCGAGTAGCGCCATCGGCTCGACACGTTCATCGCGGAGATGCTCGGCACCGTAGGAGCCGAGCCGTTTGGATAGCTTCCCTTCGGCCGCAACCAGCAGCGCTTCGTGCGCGAAGTGGGGTGGGCCAGCTCCCAGCGCTTCGAACATCTGGATCTGGACGGCGCTGTTCGAGACGTGGTCCTCGCCGCGCACCACGTGGGTAATGCCGAGATCCACGTCGTCGATCACGCTTGGGAGCAGGTAGAGCCAGCTCCCGTCCTCGCGGCGGACGACGGGGTCGCTGAGCAGCTTCGGATCGAACTTCTGCTCGCCGCGGATGAGGTCGGTCCAGGTGATCGGAGAATAATGATCGAGCCTGAACCGCCAGTGCGGGGCCCGGCCTTCGGGGACCGGTGCATCGGGGGGCTTTCGCTCATAGACCGGCGGAAGGCCTCTTCCAAGCAGGACCTTGCGGCGAAGCTCGAGCTCGTCGGGTGACTCGTAGCAGGCATAGACCCGCCCCGCCGCCTCCAGCTTGTCGAATTCACGCTCGTAAAGCGAGAAGCGCTCGGACTGGCGCACGAACTTGTCGGGCGTAAGGCCGAGCCATTCGAGATCGTCGCGGATCGCCTGGTCGAACTCGGCCGTCGAGCGCTCGCGGTCGGTATCATCGATCCGAACGATGAAGGTCCCGCCGTTCTTCAGCGCGAAGAGGAAGTTGTGCAGCGCCGTGCGGATGTTGCCGACGTGCAGCCGGCCGGTCGGTGAGGGCGCAAAGCGGGTGACGACGGTCATGGGGTCGCACCTAGACGTTCGCTTGATGCTACGCCAGCAAGGCCGCCGTCCCTCCGGTCAGCCTCGCACTACATGATAAATGCTGTTGTTTCGCCAGATCTCATCGCAGTTCGAAACGGGGGTGCCCAGTATCTCGATGGCATTGTCCGATGCGATGGGAGCGATGCCCAACTGGCGCCCAAGCTCGTCCATTGCACCAGCTTGAGAATCGATGGTCTTCAGAAGCCAGCGCACCCTTATTCCCGCAGCTCGCAATTCGGACTTGTCGATTTCGTTCAGTCGTCCCGGTCCCAGGCTCAACAGACCGAACTTCGCCCATTCCTGCCTGGCTTCATAGATATTGTCGGCAATCCTGTGACTCGTCTCATTCGCGAGGAAGTAAATGTCGCTGCGGTCGGCCCCGTAGCGGTCGCGAAACGGCCGGGCGATATCGCTCGAAATGGGCTCCACCATATAATAGCCGCCGCCCGGCATGGCGATGTCACGTTCCAACAGCGGGCTCCGTCCCGATTCTGAAGCGTCCATCAAGGCATCCACGCGTTTGCGCAGGCAAGGGATCGCCACCCTCCAGGCTTCCGACGTCTGCCGGCTGCGCCCGAGCTCGAAATCGAGGCGTGAATGCTCCTCGCTCACCTGGCGCTGAGTCGCCCGGTCTCCGACCAAATTGGCGAGGCCTTGAGCAATAAGGACGCCGACGATGACGACGAGCAATTCGAAGATGAACAGGCGCGCGGTCCGTTGCAGCCGGTACCCGTGGAACAACGCGCCAGCCTTCGCCGAAGAATCGCGCACCGCCCTAAACATTGTCCTAAGCCCCCACCCAAACGAGAGGGCGCTTAGCACAACTAGTGCGGCGTCTTCACCTGCGGACCCGTGTGGAAGAAGTTGCTGATCGGGTAGCGGCGGTCTCGGCCGAAGTTGCGGGTTCCGATTTTCACCCCCGGCGGCGCCTGACGGCGCTTGTATTCGGCGCGCAGCATCTTGGTCTCGATATCGGCGACGAGGGCGACGTCCTCGCCGGTCGTATTGGCGACCTCGTTCACCGACCTCTCCTTGTCGACCAGCCCTTCGAGGATCCGGTCGAGCACCGAATAAGGGGGGAGGCTGTCCTCGTCCTTTTGGTCCGGCCGAAGCTCGGCACTCGGCGGCTTGGTGATCACGCGCGCGGGCATCACCGGGCCGTCGGGGCCGAGCGCGCCTTCGGGCTTGTTCGCATT
>DASTAU010000088.1:0-10180 GCA_035712425.1 Sphingomicrobium sp. | reverse complement strand
AAGCCACGACGTTGAAGTTCTCCACGCCGAACGGGGAAAGGACGGAATTTTGATCCTCGAGCAGACGCCCGACGTCGACGTCGCTCTGATCGACATCATGATGCCCGAGATGGACGGCTATGAAACGATGCAGCAAATCCGGAAGCAGGACGCGCTTGCCGACCTGCCGCTGATCGCGGTCACGGCGAAGGCGATGAAGGGCGACCGGCAAAAGTGCCTGGATGCCGGAGCGTCCGACTATATCGCCAAGCCCGTCGACATCGAGCTTCTGCTCGCTCTTCTCCGTGTATGGGTGGCGCGGTCGCGTGAAGATGCGGTGACGGCCGCTTCCCCGGCTCCGCTCGTGGCTGCAGAGTAAGAGGTGGGGGCGCCCGTGGGAGAGATCCTCCGTCCCGCCGCGGTGGAAGCTGGTTCTCTGGACGAGGCCGAGGTCGGGCGGCCGCGAGTCCTGCTGGTCGACGACGACGAACGTAATCTCCTCGCCGTACAGAGCATCCTCGAGGATCTGGGCGAGGTAGTGCCCGCGCGCTCCGGCGAAGAAGCCCTCCGGCATTTGCTCAAGGGTGAGTTCGCCGTCATCCTGCTCGACGTCTACATGCCCGGAATGGACGGTTACGAAACCGCCCAGATCATCCGCAGCCGCGATCAGACCAAGGGCATTCCGATCGTTTTCCTGTCCGCGGTGAACAAGGAAACGGAGCATTTGCTTCGGGGATACGCGATGGGCGCGGTCGATTACGTCTTCAAGCCGGTCGACTCCGTCATCCTCAGGTCGAAGGTCGCTGTTTTCGTCGACCTGTTCGCGAAGTCCAAGGAGGTCGAGCGGAAGGCGCGCTATGAGCAGGCGCTGCTGGATGCGACGCTCCGAGCGAACACCGAACGCCTGCGGGCCGAACAGGATTTGCGCCGCGTCGAACAGCGTCAGGCGGCGATCATTCAGTCGCTTCCGATGGTTCTCTACCTGGAGCCTTACGACCGTTCCCCCCGCTGGCCCGACTATGTGAGCGGAGACCTTGAGGCGATGACCGGGTTCACTCATGCGGCGATCGCGGAGCAGCCCGACGTCTGGATGGAACGTCTTCATCCCGAGGATCGCAATCGGGTTCTTGCATGCCTTGAAACGCGGCAGAAGACGGGCCGCTTTTCCGTCGAATACCGATGGCAATGTGCCGACGGAAGCTACAAGCATTTCCTCGATCAGGCCGTGCTCCTCAAGGACGTGGATGGACATCCAGTGGAGTTCGCCGGTACCCTGACGGATATATCCGAGCAGCGTTCGCTCGAAGTGCAGCTCATCCAGGCTCAGAAGATGGATGCCATCGGCAAGCTGACCGGCGGGATTGCTCACGATTTCAACAACCTCCTGGCCGCGGTCATCGGCGGCCTGGGCCTCCTCGACAAGCGTGCCGACCTCGACAACGAAGAGCGCCGAATCCTCGGCATGACCAAGCGCGCGGCCGAGCAAGGCAGCGACCTGGTCCGGCGCCTGCTGGCCTTCGGACGCCGGCAGAAGCTCGAGCCGCAATCGATCAGCCTCGCCAAGTTGCAGGACGTCATGGGGGACCTCCTCACCCACACGCTCGGAGGCCTTGTCCACGTTGAATGGCGCGCCGGCGACAATCTGTGGAATGCGTTCGCCGACCAGGCGCAACTGGAACTCGCGCTAATCAACCTCATCATCAACGCGCGCGACGCGATGCCGTCAGGCGGCGCAGTCACGATCGCGATTGAAAACAGCGTGCTTCCGGCATCGAATCCGGTCGGACTACCAGCCGGCGATTATTTGCGGCTTTCCGTTTCGGACACCGGAATGGGTATCGCGCCGGATCAGCTCGAAAGTGTCATGGAGCCTTTCTTCACGACGAAGGAACCCGGCAAGGGCAGCGGCCTGGGTCTCAGCATGGTCTATGGATTCGCCAAGCAATCCAACGGAGCGTTCATGCTGAACAGCGAGCTGGATGTTGGCACGACCGCCGAGTTGTGGTTGCCGAAGGCGCCCGACTCAGGGGCAATTCCGGAAGTCGCCAATGTCGAAGAAGATCGCGCAGAAGCGTCACGAACGCTCCGTATCTTCCTTATTGATGATCACGAAGAAGTGCGCAGCACGACCGCAGCGCTCCTCGCCGATCTGGGGCACAAGATCGTGGAGGCGGCGAGCGGCGCCGAAGCGCTGAGGGAGCTGGAAGCCGGCAAATGCGAATATGATGTGATCATCAGCGACTATGCGATGCCGCATCTTTCCGGCACCGAGTTCATTCGCAAGGCGCGAGAGCTTTGTCCCGGAGTGCCGGCGATGATCATCACCGGCTACGCTGAAGCCGAAGCCATCAACGACCGGCCGGATGGCGTGGAGGTGCTGCAAAAGCCGTTCACCCAGGGAAAGCTCGGCGCGGCTCTATCGCGCGCCTGTCGCATGATGGCTACCGAGGGTTAAGAGCGGCCATTATCAGTGATCTGTGAGCAGCGCGCGCCGAAGCGAGAAACCCGACCGACGCATCCTCGTTGCTCGGCCATTCGTCCCAGGGGAGAGGACACGTCCGTGCCTGACGAAAAGCCGTCTGCCGAAAACGGTCTGAGTGGCCTCACACAAAGTTTGGCCGAGGGGATGGAATCTTGCCGCTCGATAATCGCTAATTATAAATCGCTCCTCTCGAGTGATCCGTCGGGGATAGCCCCGCCGCAAGACGAGGAGCGGCTCGGTCGAACGGATGCCAAGGCTTCCAAAACTGAATAGTGAGAGAGCCGGGTTGGAGCTGGTCCCGGCGTAGGCCTCGTCCTCAAATGTCAGCTTTGGGTGGAAAGGGGCTACTAGCCACATAAGGCTAAGCAGGCAGACGCTGACTTGGTCCACCGCCATTCAATAATTAGCGATCCAGCCGCTGGCGGAGTTCCGAGACTTCCCAATAATCGTTGCGGCTGAAGGGCAGCAATGCCTTCAGCGCCGTGTGCGTGCTCTTGCCGAGCGCTCGCTTGAGGCCGGCGAGCTCGGCGAAGGCGGCTTCGACCTCGGCGGCATCGATCTTCACCTCACCCTCGGCCTGCTCGATCATCGTCTCCTCGGCCTCGGCGACGATCCAGGCTTGCAGTTCCCAGTAGCGGCGGACGCGTGTGGCGCCCTCCCCGCCCAAGCGCTGGGCGAGCGCAGCGACCTTTCGACCGGCGGGGCTGTCCGGCCATTTGCCTGACCGCAGCGTTTCAAGCTGGGCCTTGTGCTCCGCGTGCTCGGCGACCAGCCAGCCCTCCGCCTCGGCGGTCCCGAACTGGAAGATGGCCATGATCGCGATCGGCGCCAGGATCGCCGCTCCCAGCATCGCCAGCAGCGGCCGGTCCGGAAACTGGTTGAAGACCGAGTGTATCGCGACCGCGATCAGATAGCCCGGAAGGAACCACCACGGGCGGAAGTCGAAGTCGGCGGCCGCTCCGCGCATCTCGCGCTCGGCCAACTCGTGCGCCGTTGCCGCGAGGATCGCCAGCGTCGTTCCGTGCATCACTGCGGTGCCGAGGCCGCGCACCAGCCAGGTCCCCGAGCCGTAAAAAGGAAAGATCGTCAGGTAGAGGACGTTCTCGATCACCGAAAAGCCGGCGCCGATTGCAAAGCCCGAGATGACGGCGTCGAGCTTGTAGCCGATGCGATTGAATCGGAAGAGCCCGACCATCACCAGGCCCTTCAACGCTTCCTCGATCCAGGGCGCGACGTAGCGGCTGTAATTATTGAAGCCGATCGGCAGCGTGTCGATGAAACGGCCGCTGATCGGATAAGCGACGAGCGCCGCTCCGCCGCCGAACAGCAGCAGCACGAGGATCTCGCCAAGGCTCATCAGCTTGAATGCGTCGAGCCAGACGAAAATCGTCAGCATGATGAGGACCGGAACCAGAGCGAGGCCCCAGTGTGCCGCCTCAGCGAGGAGAGTCGCCATCACAATATCTTAAGCGAAGCGAGCAGCTCAGTCTTGCGCGAATGTCCGTCCGCCCAGCCGTGCGCCGCCCCGACGGAGAAAACCATCGGAAGCCTGAGCGCGACGGTGAAGTTGAGGTCGAACTGAGCGCCCAGGTCGTAATAGCGGTGACCGCTTCCGTCGGGCGCGCGCGTCGCCATCCCGCCTCCGAACAGCGCCGGGCGAACATAGCTCAGGTAAAAGACCGGAGTCCCGATTTCGGCGAACCGGATCGGCGGCAGGTTCACCTCGGCTGTCCCCTTGGCGAAGCGCCGCGCCGCGATCTCGTCGATCTCGAAGCCGGGGAAACTCTCCATTTCGCGGTACCGCTTCTCGGGCCGGTTATCGACATAGTTGTTCCGGAACGCGCCGAAATAGAATGCCGCCAGCGGGTGAAGCGCCTGCCCGCCCGCGACGCCGCCGCTCGCGTAGAACCACACCGAAGCGTTCGGCATGGGAAGCGGCACGCCATAGTCGATCCCACCGTAGATCTTCGGGAAAAAGAGCGATTCGCTCGGTGAAAAGTCGAGATCGGCAAGCGCGCGCCACTGAATACCTTTTTCGTGGTCCACGCCGCCGAGGGCCCGGGTCGTATTGGTATATTTGGCGCCGGCTTCGATCGAGGCGACGCTGCTCGGGCTCGCTATGTTCTGGGCGTTCGGCAGCCGTTCGAGGCCGGTATAGAGCGCGGCGGACCCGAAGACGTCGAGCTGGCGCGGCGGATCGTAGATTTTGGTCTTGTCGAACTTGATGCTGACCGAGTTGCCGCGAAGACTGCGTTCGACGGGGCCGAACAGGTCATAGAAGTCGGCGCCGTTGTGCTTCAGCACGATATCCCAGTTGATCGACTTCAACTCGACCAAAGCATGGAAGCGGTCCGCGGTTTTCAGATGCCCGAATGGGGACACGCTGAAGCTTGCGTTGATCTGCTTGAACTGCAGCGGGTCTTCGAAATGGAAGTAGTAGCCCGGCGAAACCTGCTTCTTGTAGCCCTCGACGATCGGATACATTCCGGCGAGTTTCAGCCGCTGATTGCTGTTGTACTTGCTCCTAGCCGTGATCATCGAATCGAGGTCGATCTTCGACGGCGAGCCGACCCCCCAGCTCTTCAACTCGGGACGTTCCTCGACCACTTTCGTGCCGAGGAATTCGACATTGGCGAGGTCGTTCTGGACCTTGGGCTGGAAGCGGACCGGCTGAAGACCCTGACCGCTATATTCATACGCGATGATCGATCCGTCCGGCTGGGGCATCGGGCGGAAGAAGCCGGTCGAGGCGTTGCTGAGCGCTTCGAACTTCTGGGTATCGAGATCGAAGTGGTAAACGTTCGACACGCCCGTGTAATAAGAGGTGCCGTAGAGTGATTTGCCATCCGGCGCGAAGATGAAGCCCTCGGGGGTGGCAGGCGGCATGTCGAGCCGCGCGACTTCGACCGGCTCGGTGTCGGGCGTCAGACTGTCGGTGCTCCACACCCGAACCGATTGGGTGCCGTTCACCTCACCAAATGACGCCGAGAGCTTCGTCCCGTCCGGAGAGATGTCGAGGTCGAATGGAATCTGTCCGTACTTGAACGTGTGTATCTGGTTGAAGCTCGTGTACGGCGCCGGAATCCGGACGATGGTCGCCAGGCCGTTATCGTGGCGGATTCCCCAGATCGACTTGTCGACCCGGTTGAAAACGAGGTCGCCGATGCGCGCATCCTTCTGCAGCATCCGCTTCTTGCCGGTGTCGACGTTCACCGCGAGCAGGTCGCGGAACGCGGCATTGTCCTCGGTATAGAAGGCGGTGCGCGAGTCCGGATCGAAGGCGAGGCTGGTCACCTTGTAGAGCATCATGCCCTTGATTTCCTGGAACTTGGTCAGCTTGCCCGTGGCAAGGTCCATCCTGCCGACGAAGCCGATCGTTCCCGGATAGCGGAAGGCGGCGATAAGGCTGTTGGTTTTGGGATCGACGAAGCCGCGCGACATCGACCCGAGCCCGCGCGGGCTTAGCTTGACCGTTTCCGTAAGCGGATATTGGGCGAGCTTTTCGAGGTTCGTTTTTTGATAATCATGCTCGAACGCGATCCAGTCGTTCCAGACGTCGTCGAGACGCCGGCCGAACACCTTCTTGAACTGGGACGCGTAGAAGGCCTTGCTGCCCTCGCGCCGGCTCTGCCACTCGACGAACTTGTCCGGCCCGTACTTGAGCGCCAGGTAAGACATGAAGCGCGTGCCGTAGAGATAGTCGTTCACGCCGACCTGGAAGTCGACCGCGATCCCCTCCGATTCCAGCCCGAGCGGGGAGAAGAATTTGTCGTTGTCGCGGACCTTCGCGCGCCAGACCATCTCGTCATAGCCGCCCTGCGCGCGCCCGAGCCCGCCGGACATCCAGGTCTCGAAGAACACCGCGCCGCCCTCGAGATACCAGCGCGGCGTGTTCACCCGCGGGGTCGCGAGGTAATTGTAGAGGATCGATTCGGGGTGCTCCTGGATCGGCATCACTTTCCCGTGAAGAAAGTGCCTCCAGAATGCGTCCTGCCGGTTCCACACGTCCATCTGCGCGACATGCGCCATTTCGTGATTGGTGATGGTGAAGAAGCGCTCCCCCGGCGTGAAGGTCTCCATCGTCACCGATAGCGGTGCGACATCGATCAGGACCGTGTTGTTGGGCGAGGCTCGGGCGCCGGCGTTGGCATAGTCGCTGAAGTCCTTCAGCAGTACCGTGGTCGGTTCCCACGGCTTCCACTGGAACGTCTTCTCGTGGAAGCGAAGCGCGTTCTCGTAGGCGCGTGCGATGTAGGGCGTCAGATAGGTCTGGACAGGATCGAAATAGAGGAGGTCGAGGTCTTTCGTCTCGAGCGTCGTCAGGTCGATTCCGGACGCGTCGGGCGGGACATGCTTCACTTCGTCCTGCTTGGGTTGAGGCTGCGGCTCCTCCGGCTTGGGCGGCTCCGTGACGGTGGTGGTGTCTGGCTGCGGGGGAGGCGGCTTCGGCGCTTGTTGCGCCGAAGCCTGGGAAGCGGCCGCGAGCAGTAGTGGCGCGACAATGCTGCACGCCGCGCGCCGCGGCCGCCTTATCCCCCTCATTCGCCCCCCAAACGCCGCAGAGCGGCTAACGCATCAGTCCGCCTGGTTTATCGCGCTCGCCACGTTGCCGAACTTCAGCGCCGCTCCGAACGCCGGATTGCCGACCAGCGCCCTGAAGTTGGCATTGTTGGCCAAGGCCGAGAAAGCCGACGCATTGCGCGAGAACGCCGCCAGCGCCGCCGGATTGTTGGCCAGCGCCGAGAATGCGCTCGGGTTCGATGCCATTGCGGAGAAAGCAGCCGGATTGGACTGCATCGCCGACAGCGCCGATGCATTGAGCTTGCCCTGCGACTGAAGCGCCGAAAGCGCCGCGGTATTGCCGAACGCCGAAGCTGCCTGGATCGACGCGGCAAGAGCACCGCCGTTCGCCAGCTTCGAGAAGGCGGCCGCGTTCTGCGCCATCAGGCCCGACGCGACCTGCAGGTTATGCAAGCCCGCAGCGCTCGATGTCAGCGCCTTGAACGAGCTTGCATTCGCGGCGAGCGCCGAGAAGGCCGCCGGGTTCGCGCCGAGCGCCGACATGGCTTTCGAATCCGCTGCCAGTGACGCGAATGCCGAGGCGGCGCCGGACATTGCCGGGATCTTCGCCGCATTCGCCGCATCCGACTTAAACGCTGAGAAGTTGTTCGCATACTTGCTGAACGCCGCCGCGTTCGCCGCCATCGCGGAAAATGCCGCGGGGTGGCTCGCCAGCGCCGAGAATCCCGAAGGATTGTTTGCAAGCGCCGACAGCGCCGACGGACTGTTCGACAGCGCCGAGAAGGCGCTGGCGTTGGCGCCAAGCGCCGAGACCGTCGATGCGTTCAACGCGCCGGCTGCACTCAACTTCGAACCCAGTGCGAATGCTGACAGAGCCGCCGACTGAAGCGCGCTCGGGCTGCTTGCCAGCGAACGGAAAGCTGCTCCATTCTGTGCCATCAGCCCAGAGGCGACCTGGAGGTTGTGGAACGACGCATTGTCGGCTGCCAGTGCCTTGAATGCGCTGGCGTTGGCGCCGAGCGCAGAGAACGCCGACGAGTTCGCTCCGAGCGCCGACATCGCCTTGGAGTCCGCCGCCAGAGCCGAGAAGGCCGATGCCGCACCGGCCATCGCCGGTACATTGGCCGCATTGGCCGCGTCGCTCTTAAATGCGGAGAAATTGTTCGCATACTTGCTGAACGCCGCCGCATTGGCCGCCATTGCGGAGAATGCCGCCGGATGGCTCGCCAGGGCCGAGAAGCCCGAAGCATTGGTCGCGAGCGCAGCAAATGCTCCCGGATTGGACGCGAGCTTCGAGAAAGCCGGCGAATTCTGCGCCATCGCGCTGAGCGCCGAAGCCTGCCCGGCCGAGAGCTGCGAGCTCACCGACAAAGCCGACGCCTGCTGCACCAGCGAATGGAACGCCGATGGATTCTTGACCAGCGCCGCGAACGCGCTGGGGTTCGACGTCAAGGCCGAGAAAGCCGCCGGATTGGATACCAGCGCCGAAAAGCCCGGATCGCTCGCGAGCTGACGGAAGTTCGGATCCTTGACCATAATCTGGAAGGCGTCGGTCTGCATCAGCTCGGGAACCGACGTATCGCCGAGCGTCACGTCGCCTTCGCCAACCTGCGCCGACACATATCTTTGCGCCGGTCCGACAGTGCCTGCGCTCGGGCCCTGCGGCGGATAAATCCGTCCGAGCCCATAGGCCGCGATACCAAACACGAGCACGCCCGCGCTGGACAGAATGAGCTTACGGTTGTTCTTCTTGGAAACGACAGTTGTCATGATTGCCCCCTTGACGGTGTCAAGGAGTCCGCTCTGCTCTCGTGTTAACCAAAAGTCAATAAAAGTCGGCGAGACGACTAGCTGCTAAACTGCTGTCAGGCCTTGAAAAAACCGCGATACAAAGTCTCCTGAAGGGCGATTCCTTGAGGAGTCTTAACCATTTACCTGTTTCCGCCCAAGGTGCGGAAAGAGCGCCTCAATTGTCTTGGATCAACGCGTCTCCCGCGCGCTTCGAATTCATGGACCCGGAGGCTGCGTTCGCGCATTAATCGCGGCGATGGCGGAGCAGGACGAGACGAACAAGCTCTCCTGGCCGTGGTGGGCGCCTTGGGCACTCCTCGCGGTCGCACTGTCGTCGCTGCTGACGATTGCGGCGACGCTTTACGATATCCGGTAGCCGGTGTCGGCAACGCTTCCGCCGCAGATCCCGCAAGCGGCGATCGTAGTCACTGGCAAGGCGTTGCCCGAAGCCAAGGCCGAACGCGTCTACGGCGTCCAGCGGATTTCCCGTCGCGAAATCGAGCAATCGCCGAGCCATGAACTCGACCAGCTGCTGAAGGACATTCCCGGACTTCAACTTTTCCGCCGGTCCGACGCACGGAGCGGTCATCCGACAAGCCAGGGCGTGACTCTGCGCGCGCTCGGCGGAAACGCATCGAGCCGCGCCCTGCTCGTGCTCGACGGCGTTCCGCAGAGCGACCCGTTCGGCGGGTGGGTGAATTGGCCCGCCTATGATCCCGAGGACCTGTCCGAAATTCGCGTCGTGAGGGGCGGGGGAAGCGTCGCCAACGGCCCCGGGGCGCTTGCGGGGACTATTGAAATGGTCAGCCGATCGGACGCCGGGGTTTCGGGCGAGATCGATGGCGGAAGCAGGGACTCGCTTGAAGCGCGCGGCCGCGTCGGTCTCGACCTCGGCGGCGGCGTGCTCAGCCTTTCTGCCCGTGGCGAGCGAGGCGATGGCTTCATTCCGGTCACCGCCGCCAACCGCGGCCCAGCCGACGAGCCAGCGCGCTATCGTGAATGGAGCAGCCGTGCCCGCTGGGTAGCTGCGCTCGGCGGGGACACGGAGCTGCAAGCCAGCCTCGCCGGCTTCCATGACTGGCGCACGCGCGGGACCGATTTCACCGTCAACCGAACAAACGGCGCGGATGCGTCGTTGCGACTGGTCGGCCACGGCCCGTGGCAATGGAGCGCCCTCGCCTACTGGCAGTGGCGCAGCCTGATGAGCAGCTTCGCCAGCGTCACGCCCGGGCGAACGGAGGCCAACCGGGTTTCGCTGCAATATTCGGTGCCATCGCACGGCGTGGGCGGGAGCGTCGAGGTCCGACCGCCGCTGCCTGACGGAATCGAGCTTCGCCTCGGGGCCGACACGCGCAGGGCGACCGGAGAGTCGCGCGAGTTCTTCTCTTATGTGGACGGAGATCCCAC
>DASTAU010000087.1:0-2716 GCA_035712425.1 Sphingomicrobium sp. | reverse complement strand
CGAGCTTCGCGATCCGTGCGCGGAAGGCGCTTCGGAGGTTCGCCGCCATTGCCTCTGCGGCGGCTTTCGACGCGTGCGGGAAGTATTGCTCGACATAAAGCCTGCCGACCGCTTCGCCGAGCGCAACGTTCGTAATTGCGGTCGCCTGCTTCTGGCGGTCGTCGGGCGGCGGCTGGTCGAAGCGCCCGAAGGCTGCTGGCAGCACTGGGGCATAATGATCGAGCAGATGGAAGGTCAGATAGGCCTTCCACGCGGCGATCGGCTGGTTCGCGACGAGCGCCGACGTTCCGCGAACGGCGGACGGTTGCCAGATGAGAAAATCACCCTGACGCGATAGATCCGCGGCTTCGAAATAGGCTCCCCAATCCATTCCCGGTGCCTGGGTAGCGAAGTCGGCGCGGTGCCACAGATTGTTGGTCTTGACCGGATCGTCGGTATCGGCGCGCGACGCGTGGCTCGCTGCGATCGCCGTTTCGAGGGTGAGGACGTCGCCCGCTTCGGAATCCGCGTTTGTGTGGCCGGCTAGCTTCAGGATTTGCGCCACGTGGGCCCGATAGCTTGCGCGTACGTCGGCCTTCGACGGGTCCGCATAAGCGTCGGCGTCGAGGCCGAGGCCACCTTGCACGATGTGCGGAAGGTAGCGGTTCGCCTCGGTGAACCCCTGGTGCACCCAGACGCCGAAGATGGCGTCGGTAGTGGTGTTCGTCCCGTCGTCGAGGCGCAGCGTCCGCCCCAACGCCGCCGACAGGCTTTGCCGGTCGTTGATTGCGTCGATGGCGGCGAGCTCGGAGGTGAGGGGAGCGATGCCCTTCGCCTCGATCGCCTGGCTGTCGCCAGCGCTCGCGTAGAAATCGCCGACCTTCTGCTCGAGCGCGCCGTGGGGAGTGCTGGCTGCCGACTCCAAGATTGAACGGACCCGATCGGCGTTCCTCGCGATCAGCATCGCGGTCGGTCCGTAACTCGACTGGCCGGCGGGGAGCGCGGTCGCTCGCGTCCATTCGCCGTTGGCGAAAGCGTCGAAATCGTCGCCGGCGCGAATCGGCGGGGCCGCCGATGCCGTTGCTGCGGCGAGAGCCAGGATGGCGAGGGTCAGCGGCATGCGAATGTTGCGCATGGAGAATTCCTGTCGGTTCGGTTTCAGTAGAGGAGCTGGTTCACTCGAACGACGCGCGCGAATTCGGTGTGCAGTGTCGTGATGTGCGCCAGGTGGATCGTCTCGGCGGTCACCTTGCGCCCGTCGGTCGCATTTTGCGCGAAGCAGGCGCAGGCGTCTTCGGCGACCGTGGTCGCGAATCCGAAGTTGCTTGCCATCCGCGCCGTCGTCGAGACGCACTGATCGGTGGTGAGGCCGATCAGGGTCAACTCGCGAATGCCCGCCGAGCGCAGCCGCGCTTCGAGATCGGTGCCGATGAAGGCGCTGTTGACGCGCTTCGGGATGAGCCAGTCTCCGTTGCGCGGCTCGAAGCCGGGCTTGAGGGCATTGCCCGGACGCGCAACGGAGAGCGGCGAAGCGGAGTCGGTGGAATCGTGCCGCACGATCACCACCTGCCGCCGCGAATTTCGCCAATGTTCGAGCAGGCGCCGCGCCTGAGCCTCGGCGTTCGGGTTGTTCCGCCTGCCCCAGCGCGGATCATCGAACCCGATCTGCATGTCGATGACGAGCAATGCCTCGCCGGCGCCGGTCATTGCCGTCTCCTTGACAGGATTTGCCTTGCCCCTGATCATATTTGACGGAAGAGCCGGCGCGCCATGAACAAGGCGCCGGTTCGGCATTCGAAACGAACGAATCGCGCTTGAATCACGAGCAAACCGAAAGTCGCCGCGACGCGATCGACGAGCGCCTGATTGCGCTTCTCCGCAAGAATGCGCGCATGACTCTTACCGCGTTGGCGCAGTCGGTTTCGCTATCGCGGACGGCAGTTCAGGCGCGGCTTGCCAGGCTAGAGCGCGACAAGGTGATCCTCGGCTATCGCGCCGAGATCGGCGAGGGGCTCGACGGCGAGGGGCTGGGTGCGATGCTGTCGATCGTCTTCAGCCAGAGGCCGTGCCACCCCGTCGTCGCCAAGTTCCGTCACTGGCCGGAGATCGTGCGCTATTATTCGGTGACGGGCCCGGTCGATGCCTACGTGCAGGTGCGGGTGAAGCACGCCCAGGCGCTTGCGGAGCTGGTCGACCGCTTTTCCGCGCTCCCCGGCGTCGCCTCCGCCTCATCCGCGGTGATGCTTCGGTCGGAATAGGCGGTTAACCGGTAACCCAGCGTTTACCGCCGGATTGACTTGGCCGCGCTGCTCTTGCTCATCAGCAGCAATCGGCAACGGGTGAGTTAAGTCCAGTGCGTATGTCCTTCAAATTCGCGATTGCAGCGGCGGCGGCGGCGGCGGCGCTCGCCGGCTGCCAGTCCACGCCTGCGCCCAAGCTCGCGCAGGCGGCTCCGCCCCCGCCAATCTCGAACGAAGTTCCCTACCAGTGGACGCTGGGCAACGCGCCGCAGGGCCATAAGGATATGGTCGCCCAGTTCGGCAAGCTTGGCCTCAAGCCCGGCGAATATGTGTGGGCGGCCTCGATCCCGAAGGACGGCGACACGAAGGTCATCATCGACCGGCTGACCCAGACGGCTTACGTCTACCGTGCCGACAAGCTGGTGGGCGTCGCCAGCGTCTCGACGGCGAAGCAGGGTCACATCACGCCGCTCGGCGAATGGTCGATTCTCGAAAAG
>DASTAU010000086.1:0-4669 GCA_035712425.1 Sphingomicrobium sp. | reverse complement strand
TTCGCAGCTTCACCTCGACCATCTCTCCGTCGATGCAGGTGACTGCCCGGCGCATCAGTCGGTGGCGTGGCGCTCGGCCATATGCGAAGCCGTCCGCCTGAACAGTCGCGCGGTTGGCGAGCTCGCGGGACGCCTCGGCCGGCGCGGGCTTTCCGAAGATGTAGCCCTGCACCATGCTGACCCCGAGTTCGCGGATCAGGTGCAAATCGTCATGGGTCTCGACTCCTTCCGCGCAGGTATCCATGCCCAGCGTCTCGGCCAAGGTGACGATGGCGCGAATGATCGCGGCGTTGCGGTTGGTTTCGGACGAAGCGCCACGGACGAAGCTCTGGTCGATCTTGATCTTGTCGAACGGCGCCTTCTTCAAATAGCCGAGCGAGCTATAGCCGGTGCCGAAATCGTCCAGCGCGAGGCGGACCCCAAGCTTCTTCAGGCCCGCGAACGTCTCATCGGTCGAATCGCCTTCGGCGAGAAAGACGCCCTCCGTAATTTCCAGCTCCAGCCGATCGGGGCGAAGGCCAGATTCGCGCAGATGGTTCGAAACCATTTGCACCACGCCCGGATCATTGAACTGGAGCGGCGACAGGTTGACCGCCACGCGGACGCTCTCCGGCCAGTTCTTGGCCTCCTCCATCGCGGTCCGAAGCACCCATTCGCCGATCCGGCTGATGAGGCCAGCTTCTTCCGCGAGTGGAATGAACTTCGCGGGCGAGATCGATCCCCGGCTGGGGTGGTGCCAACGCACTAGCGATTCGAAGCCGCATATTTCCTCGCCAGCGGTACGGACGATCGGCTGGTAATGGACTTCGAGTTCGCCGCGATCGATGGCTTGGCGAAGTTCGTTCTCGAGGATCTGGCGTTCAGCCGCTTCGCTGTGCATGGAAGCTTCGTAGAAGCTGTGCTTCCCGCGGCCTGCCGCTTTGGCGGCGTACAGGGCCAGGTCGGCGTTGCGGACGAGCGCATCCGCGCTGGCCCGGCCTGGATCGCCGATGGCGATGCCCACCGATGCGCCGATCATCACCTTGTGACCTTCGACCTGATACGGCCGCGAGACAATCTCGATCAGGCTCCGCGCAAGCGATTCGAGCAAACCCATGTCAACCGTGCCCGGAAGCACCGCCTGGAATTCATCGCCGCCAAGGCGCCCAACCTGGCCGTGATTTCCCATTACCGACTTGAGCCTGTCCGCGACCTGCCGAAGCAGCGCGTCACCGACGGGGTGGCCGAGGGTGTCGTTGACGTTCTTGAAGCGGTCGAGGTCGATCATGAACAGCGCGCAGCCCTTGTGCCGATGGGCGGCATTGCGCAGTGCTTCGTCGAGCGTCTGGCGCATCATCGCGCGGTTCGGGAGGCCGGTGAGCGAATCGAAGCGTGCGAGGCGGGAAATCTCGCGCTCCGATTTGCGTTGCTCGGTCAGGTCCGTGCCGATCCCGCGAAAGCCAAGAAAGCGGCCGCGCTCGTCGAAGATCGGATTGCCCGAGAGCGACCAGTGAACATCCTCCTCGCTCGCCGGACGGACGACGACGTCGGAGAATGGAAAGCGCGCGGAAAGATGGAAGCCGAGGGTTTTGCGCTCCTCGGCGGATTCCGACGCATTGTCGACGGACAACAGGTCGGTGAAGCGGCGGCCCAGCAATTCCTCGGGCTCGCACTGAAAATCCTCGGCGAGCTGGCGCGAGACGTAGGACAAGGTTCCGGCGTAATCCGTTTCCCAAAACCAGCCGCGCCCGCTGTTCTCGAACTCGTCGACGAAGTGGAGGGCCTTGCGAGCCTGCGCTTCGAGCTTCAGCCTGATGCGTCCGGTAGCGATGATCTGTCGGGTTCCCGCGATGCTGTACGCGACCAGCGCCAGCGACAGGATCGCGACCCCAAACCCAATCAGCGGCGAATCCGCGAGGACGAAAGCCGCGAAGGTGGCGACTATCGCGTTCACCGCCGCGAGCGGCGGCGCGCTGATCGACACGATCGTCCCCATCGAAATGCCGGCACAGAGGATGATTTGCGCGGCCGCGATCGGGATGATGAAGCGATCGTCCTGGACGGTGTTGCCGAACCACGTCCAGAGCAGGCCGCTCACCGCGACATAAGCGCAGAGTGCGCGCACTACGTGATGCGATGGCAGGTCGACCCGACGGCGCAGGAGCATGGCGCCCGCGGCGGCTGCGTCGAGCGCGATCACCAGGATGAGCGGGATCAAAGGATTGTCGAAGGTGAACGTGTCCGGGACGTCGGCGGCCAGGAGAAGATAGGCGGCCCCGAAGATCAGGTGGGTGAAACCGAGAAGAGCCGCAATGAGATCGAGGCCGGCCAGCCGCCAGTCCGCGAGGGAACGCTCATCGCTGGTGTCGGGAGTGCGAACGTCGAACCAGCACGCGTCACGCACGGATGCGCGCGCGCGACTGCCGCTATTGGCTTCGGCTGACTTGGCGAATCGTGACCGTCGCATGGTTCCCACGGACGGGCCCGCAGCAAGATGCGACGGAACCCTCCGTTTGCGACTTTAGGACCGGGAGTTAACCGTGCTGCGAACGAACGCAGTTGCCAAGGGCTTAACCCTATTCGGGAAGGAAGTCCGGAACCGAGAGATAACGTTCGCCCGTATCGTAGTTAAATGTCAGGATTCGCGGGTGATCGCCGAGCTCCGGGAGCTTCTGAGCGACGCCCGCCAGCGCCGCTCCGGATGAGATTCCGATCAGCAAACCTTCCTCGTGGGCGGCGCGCCGCGCCATCTCCTTCGCTTCGCCGGCGTCGACATCGATCACCCCGTCGAGAATTTCCCTGTTCAAGATGCTCGGCACGAAATTGGCGCCGAGGCCCTGGATGGGATGCGGGCCGGGCTTGCCTCCGCTGAGGATCGGCGAGAGCGCTGGCTCAACCGCGAAGACTTTGAGCTTCGGCCAGACGCCCTTCAGCACCTCGGCGCAGCCGGTGATGTGCCCACCGGTCCCGACACCAGTGATGACCGCGTCAAGCGGCGTGTCCGCGAAGTCGCGAAGGATCTCCTGCGCGGTTGTCTGACGGTGCACCTCGACATTGGCTGGATTGTCGAACTGCTGCGGCATCCAGCTGCCCGGTGTCTGATCGACAAGCTCCTGGGCCCGCTCGATCGAGCCGGTCATGCCCTTCTCCTTGGGCGTGAGGTCGAATGTCGCGCCATAGGCCAGCATCAACCGGCGCCGCTCGACGCTCATGCTGTCGGGCATCACCAGGATCAGCTTGTAGCCTTTGACCGCCGCGACCATCGCCAGGCCGATGCCCGTATTCCCCGACGTCGGCTCGATGATCGTCCCGCCGGGTTTTAGCTGCCCCGAGCGTTCCGCATCCTCGATCATGGAGAGAGCGATCCGGTCCTTGATCGATCCGCCTGGATTCCGCCGTTCCGACTTCATCCAGACTTCAGCGCGGTCGCCGAACAGGCGGTTGAGGCGGACATGGGGCGTGTTGCCGATGGTCTCGAGGATGTTCGCGGCTTTCATGCCTAGCTCTCCTTCACTGGCGCTTCGGCCAAGTCGGGGACGTCGAAACTCTTTGCAAGCCGAAGCTCGGGGAACCACCAGGACCACAGGAACACAACCGCGATTGCGCCGATTCCGCCGGCGATGACCGCGGGGATTGGCCCGATGATAGCACCGAGGAAGCCGGATTCGGTCTCGCCAAGCTCGTTTGAGGCGGAGATGAAGAGGGACGAGACCGCTCCGACCCGGCCGCGCATGTCGTCGGGCGTGTAGAGCTGGATCAGCGACTGGCGGACGTAGACCGAGAACATGTCGGCTGCACCCAGCAATGCGAGGCACAGGAGAGAAAGCGGCATGGAGGTGGACCAGCCGAAGACGATAGTCGCGGCTCCGAATATACCGACGGCGATCAACATTTTTACGCCGACATCGTGTTTGAGCGGTCGGAAAGAGAAGTAGGCCGCGGTCAGCGTCGCTCCCAGCGCCGGGGCGGCTCGCAGGTGCCCAAGGCCTTCCGCGCCGGCATGGAGCACGTCGCGCGCAAAAACCGGGAGCATCGCCGTCGCGCCGCCAAGCAGAACGGCGAACAGATCCAGGCTGATCGCGCCCAGCACGAGGCGGTTGTGACGCACGTATTTCAGACCCTCGACCATTTGCGACCAGGGATTTGGCGAGCCCGCCAGGTCGGTTCGCGGCGCCGGCGGGATCGCCAGCAGTCCGATGAACGCGACCGCGAAGAGTAGTGCGCTCACGGCATAGGGCGCATAGGGTTCGAAGGCGTACAAATAGCCGCCGAGCGCCGGCCCCAGGATGGCGCCCATCTGCCAGGCGATCGACGACAAGGCGATAGCGCGCGGCAGTATCTCGCGCGGAACGAGATTGGGCGCGAGCGCACCAATCGCCGGTCCTGCAAAGGCGCGGCCAACGCCAAGCAGCGCAGCCACGAAATAGAGCGCCTCCAGCGTCGTCGCATGCGTGTATGCAAGAATTCCGAGCGCGACCGCGCAGCCGAGCTCCAGCGCAACCGCCGCGCGCGCAATCCAGCGACGGTCGACCCGGTCCGCCGTCCATCCGGTGATCAGCGTCAGGAAAAAGAGCGGCAGGAACTGGACCAGGCCGATGAGCCCGAGCCGGAACGCCGCTTCCTTGAGACCCATGGTATGACGGGCGATGTCATAGACCTGCCAGCCGATGACGATCACCATCGCCAGGCT
>DASTAU010000085.1:0-2033 GCA_035712425.1 Sphingomicrobium sp. | reverse complement strand
CCAGAATGCGCGGACCTCGGTTTTGAACAGGTCCGAGAAGACGCCGTCCAGCCGCTGGCTCCATTCGTCGCCGTCGTAAGCCGTGTCCATCCGGTTCGCGGCGGCAATGGCTTCGAGCACCTTGGGATGGGCCGGCGCGGCGTTGTCGGAGAAGAAACGCATATGAAGCGCGCTAACGCGCGATTTCCGTGCTCGCCAGTCCCCCGGACTGGCTTGCGCGGAAATGGTGCTGCCGGTGAGGATTGAACTCACGACCTCAGCCTTACCAAGGATGCGCTCTACCACTGAGCTACGGCAGCACTTTGTCCGAGAGAGGCGCGCCTATGCGAGACCGCCCCAACCGCGTCAACCCGCCGTTCGACTTGCAGGCCTGCAGCGGGGTCGGCATGTGGCTCAAATGACTGGCAAAGACAAGGAGCGTGAAGAGCGATTGGCGGCGGCCCTGAGGGAGAATTTGCGGAAACGGAAAGCCCAGTCGCGAGCGGTCAGCGCGTCTGAAAAGGACGAACCCCCGAAGAATTAGGCGTCGCGGTCCCGCAGCGGCTTCTCGCCGAGCGCGCTCTCGATTCCGGTCGCAATGGCGTCTCCGGCCCAGATGACGAGGCCGAGAAGCACGATGGCGAGAACGAGTTGCAGTCCGGTGATCACGATTCGACTCCGGATTTATCTTTATCGTCAATGGATTAAACGAGCAATTAATTCGTGGTGAGAAGCCTGTCACATTCCGGCACGCTTCTCAGCGCGGGCGGTGCGTCGTGCCCTTGCCCGCGGTGATGAACAAAGCAACGACCGGCTCGTCGGCGTCGGCCGTGTGCCAGGCACCGCGCGGGTTGATCGCATATTCGCCGGGCCCGAGTTCGTAAGTCTCGCGCCCGCCGTCCGTCAGCTCCTGTTGAAGCGTCATATGGCCCTGGAGGCAGCAGACGACCTCTTCGCCCGACGGATGCATTTCCCAGCTCGTCCAGCTTTCCGAGAAGCGGAACAGGCTGACCAGCCGGCCTTCATCGAGATCGTCGCCATGCCGCTCGATGTAGCCGTCATACCATTCCATCCCGGTGAACTCGGGCTCGGCGACGGCTTTCGCGCCGAGCCCGAGATGGATCGGGAAATCGTAGAGGGATTTGCCCTTGGTCACTCACCGCCCATGACGAAGGCATTGAGCTTGTTCCCGTCGGGATCGCGGAAATAGCCAGCATAGAAGCCGCCGCCGCGATCGCCCGGGGCGCCCTCGTCGCTACCGCCGTTGGCGAGCGCGATGTCGTAGAGACGCTGGACCTGATCCTTGTCGCTTGCCTGAAGCGCGACCATCACACCGTTGCCGACCGTCGCGGGATTGCCGTCGAACGGCCGAGTCAAGCCGATTCCGGCGCCGCCATCGGGCTTACCCCAGGCGATGAATTGCTCGTTGTCCATCATCCGGCCGACGCCGAGCTCGCCACAAAGAGCATCGTAGAATTTGGCCGACTTCTCCCGGTCGTTGGTGCCGAGCGTGACGTAACCGATCATCTTGTCCTCCTGTCGAGTCGGGTAGAGAACATTAGGGGAACAAATCTCCCCGATCAATCGCCGATCGGAGCGCAGGCCTGTTGCAGCCATTCGAGGTCGCTTCCCGACAGCGTCGGACCGATCTTGGCCAGCACATGGGTGTGGTAGCAATTGAGCCAGGCGAGCTCATCGGAATCGAGCATGTGCTCATCGATGAGGCGGCGATCGATCGGGGCGAAGGTGAGCGTCTCGAAGCCGAGCATTTCCTTCTCGGCACCCTCGATCTCGCGCGGGACGACCAGCACGAGATTTTCGATGCGGATGCCGTATTCGCCGGTCTTGTAATAGCCGGGCTCGTTGGAGATGATCATTCCGGCCTGCAGCGGCTCGTCGCCGCCGCTCTGGCTGCTCCCGACCGGAGAGATCCGCTGCGGGCCTTCGTGGACGGCGAGGAAGCTGCCGACTCCGTGGCCGGTGCCGTGGGCATAATCGAGGCCCGCTTCCCACAGCGGTCGCCGAGCGAAGCTGTCGAGCTGCGATCCGCGCGT
>DASTAU010000084.1:0-4428 GCA_035712425.1 Sphingomicrobium sp. | reverse complement strand
CCGGCCGTAGTCGGCGCGATCGTCGGCGTTGACCTTGTCCAGCACCCGGGCATCGCACGCGGCTTCCTGGTCGAACCGGAAAGCGGCGTGGGCGACCCAGGCGAGCGGGTTGAACCACTGGAGGCAGAGCAGGACAAAGGCGAAAAGATTGGCGACGAGGTCGCCGGAACGGTGATGAGCGAGTTCGTGCTCGACGACGAGCCGGCGCTCGGCGTCTGCGTAGCGCCGGTCGAAATCCGAAGGCACGGCGATGATCCGGTCGATGATGCCGAGGGCGACCGGGCTGTCCACTTCGGGCGTGCGAATGATCCGCACCGAGCCGAGCCGGGCAAGTTGCGTCGATGAATCAAGAATTGCGCGCCGGTCTCGCCGAAATGCGACGATCCGGCTCACGAACAGCGTGGCGGCAACCCCAAGCCAGATCGCGAGCAGGATCGTCGGCCATCCGCCAAGGCGGTCGAGCAGCGACGGATCGGCCGGAGTGACGTTCGCCATCCATAGGGTCTCGCTCGCAAGAGGCTGCGGGAGCGGCCTGATGCCGGGCTGCATCGGAACCGCGCGTTCGACGGTTTGCGTCAGCGTCGGCATGCACAGGCGCGCGGCCGGAATCAGCCACAGGCCATAGGTAATTCGCGATCCGAAGCGCTTCCGGATGGGCTCCCGGACGATCAGCACCAGCACGGCCAGTCCGGACGTCGCCAGCAAGGTGCTCAATAGCCAGCCGGTCACGATTTCAGCTCCTTGAGGATCCGCTCGATCGCCGCGATGTCCTCTTCGGTGAGCGCATCTTCCTCGGCCAGGCGAGCGACCAGCGGCGATAGACGGCCGCCGAACAATTGATCGACGAACCGGCGGGATTCGCGGCCGACATAGGAGTCCCGAGCGATCGCGGGCGAGTAGAGATAGCGCCGCCCCTCCTCGCTGTAGGTGATCGCCTTCTTGGCCGACAGCCGCGACAGCATCGTCTTGACCGTCGTGAGCGACCAGCCGCGGTCCGCGCCGATGCGCTCGGCGACGTCGGTCGCGGTCAGCGGCTCATCGCTGCTCCACAGGGTTTCCATCACCTCGAGCTCGGCATCGCTGATTCGCATGACGACTACATTTGTAGACTTCATGACTACGATTGTAAACAGTCCAGCGGCGGAAGGCGCTAAAACTGTCGGATTTTCTTACGACGCCGGTATTCGCTCGCGTTTGCTCATGTGTGAAAATGGCTGTTTTCAGCCGTTTCAACAATTTGGCACGGCGATTGCTACATATAGCGCGTCCACTTGGTTCCACGCCAATGAAGGGGCGGTCGCAGCGGTTCTCTGGTCCCCTGCTTCCGCCCCTTCCTCGTTTCAGGCTTCCGCTCCAAGCAGCTGCTGAAGCTCGCCGCTCTCGAACATTTCCATCATGATGTCCGAACCGCCGACGAACTCGCCCTTCACATAGAGCTGGGGGATGGTCGGCCATTCCGAATAGGCCTTGATGCCCTGGCGGATCTCCGGGTCCTGGAGCACGTCGACCGTCTCATATTTGGCGCCGAGCCGGTCGAGGATCGCGACGGCGCGGCTCGAAAAGCCGCATTGCGGGAACAGGGCGGTGCCCTTCATGAAAAGAACCACGTCGTTGCTTTTCACGAGCTCGTCGATCCGGGAAGTTGCGTCACTCACTGGTCATCTCCGTTGGCACCGCCGTTTCGAGCTGCAGTGCGTGAAGCTCACCCCCTACGCGTGCCCCAAGCGCCGAATAGACCGCCTGGTGCTGCCTGATCCGGGTCATTCCTTCAAAGCTGGGGCTTACGACCCGCGCGGCATAATGGTCGCCATCGCCGGCGAGATCGCGGATCGTCACCTCGGCGTCCGGGATGGACGCCTTGATCAGCCGCTCGATCTCGTCCGCAGCCATCGGCATCAGAGGTTGGTGCTCTCGATGATCTGGCGGCGCGCGTCGATCTCCTTGTTGCGGAGCGCCTCGCGCACCTTCTCCTCGTCGATATCGATTCCGGCCCCCGTGAGGTCGCCCAGGACCTTGCGGATCACGTCGTGATCGCCGGCTTCCTCGAAATCAGCGCGGACGACGTCCTTGGCATAGGATTCCGTCTCTGCCTCCGACAACTGCATCTGCCGCGCCGCCCACTCGCCGAGCAGCCTGTTCCTGCGCGCCGTGATCCGGAACTTCATCTCTTCGTCGTGCGCGAACTTCGATTCGAAAGCCCGCTCGCGATCGTCAAACTGGGTCATGCGTTCCCCTTGTGCATCGTCGCTCGCAGATAGGGAGAGCCGAGCGCCGGCGCAACGCGTCAGCGGCTGCGCGCACGCCACCAACGAATGGCGAGAAGGACGATCGCGCAGGCAATCGTGTCGGCCAGCCAGTCGAGCGGATCGCTGTCGCGGTGAAGCGCGGGGATCGCCTGCACGACCTCGATCAGCGCTCCGAACAATGACAGTCCGATGAGTAAGCGCAGCGTCGAAAGCCGGGGATAAGCGAAGCTGCCGAGAAGCCCCAGCGTCGCGAACGCCGCCATGTGCTGGACCTTGTCGTTGGCCGGGACGTGCGGCGGATGGGGAAGCACCGCCATCACGAACGCCAACAGCGCGGCCGCCCAGAAGAGCAGCCGTAGAAGGACCAATCCTCGCGATGTCACTCGGAGTAGTTCGCGGTGGTCTTCTCGCGCACTTCCTCGGCGCTGACTCCCGGAGCAAGCTCGATCAGCTTGAACGGGCTGTCGTGATCCGGCCGCTGGAACACGGCGAGATCGGTAATGATCATGTCGACAACGTTCTTGCCCGTAAGCGGAAGCGTGCACTCCGGTATGAACTTCGGATCCCCGTTCTTCGACGTGTGCTCCATCACCACGATGATCTTCTTGACGCCGGCGACGAGGTCCATCGCGCCGCCCATCCCCTTGATCATCTTGCCCGGCACCATCCAGTTGGCGAGGTCGCCTTTCTCGCTGACTTCCATGCCACCGAGCACGGCAAGGTCGATATGCCCGCCGCGGATCATCGCGAAGCTGGTCGCGCTATCGAAGAAGCTGGTTTGCGGAAGCTGGCTGACCGTCTGCTTGCCCGCATTGATGAGGTCGGGGTCGACCTCGTCGTCGAACGGGAACGGCCCGATACCGAGCATTCCGTTTTCGCTCTGCAGCGTCACCGTCATGCCCGCTGGCACATGGTTCGCGACGAGCGTCGGAATTCCGATGCCGAGGTTCACATAATAGCCGTCGCGAAGCTCCTTGGCCGCGCGCTGTGCCATCTGGTCGCGGGTCCAGCCCTTAGTTTCGACTTGCGTGGCCATTACGCGGCCTCCCTTTCCCGAACCGTTCGGAATTCGATCTTCTTGTCGTACGGAGCGCCCAGGATCAGGCGGTTCACGAAGATCGAGGGCAGATGGATGCAATCCGCGTCGAGGCTTCCGACCGGCACGATCTCCTCTACCTCGGCGATGCACACCTTTCCGCAGGTCGCCGCCGGAAGGTTGAAGTTGCGGGTGGTCTTGCGGAACATGAGGTTGCCGGTCTCGTCCGCCTTCCAGCCCTTGATGACGCTGACGTCGGCGCGGATTCCGCGCTCGAGCACATAGGCTTCGCCGTCGAAGTCCTTGAGCTCTTTCCCCTCGGCGACCTGGGTCCCGACGCCCGTCTTCGTGTAGAAACCCGGAATGCCCGCTCCGCCCGCGCGCATGCGCTCCGCGAGCGTGCCCTGCGGCGTGAACTCGATCTCGATCTCACCGGCCAGGAATTGGCGCTCGAACTCCTTGTTCTCGCCGACATAGGAGGAGATCATCTTCTTGACCTGCCGGGTGCGAAGCAGCTTGCCCAAGCCCTCGTTGTCGATGCCCGCATTGTTCGAGGCGATGGTAAGATTTTTCACCCCGCTCGCAACGATGGCGTCGATCAGCCGCTCCGGAATCCCGCACAGCCCGAAGCCGCCCGCGGCGATCGTCATGCCGTCGAACAGCAGTCCCTCGAGTGCGCTTGTCGCGTTCGGATAAATTTTCTGCATGCGCCTCCTCACAGCCCCTCTCCCCTTGCGGGAGAGGGCGACTTGGCGAAGCTGAGCGGGTGAGGGGCAGCGAAGCTTCAGCTTCGCGCGAGGCGATGCCTCGCCCACCCTCACCCAACTTCGCCTAAGCTCACTGTCGTTCGCTAAGGCTTCGTATCCCTCTCCCGTCAAGGGAGAGGGGCTAATTTTCCCCCGCGCCTTTCGACCGCCGGTAGGTGAAATCGAACGCCGGGCTCCAGTTCTTTCCATCATCGGTCGATTGCTCACCGAACTGCCGCACCGAGCCATCGGCATTCTTGCTGTAGGTCATGCGCACGGTCGGGCCCGCCCACTTGCCGGTGATCACCATCGCCTTGCCGTTCCAGCCACCGGTGAAGAAGGCGCGCGTTCCGCCGGAATCGATCCAGAATTGCTCCCAATGCTTGTCGCCCGGGACGTA